>JANNAZ010000109.1:0-16222 GCA_031384895.1 Cyclobacteriaceae bacterium
TTTGCCCTATCCCCGGATGGGAAGTTACTCGCCTATGTAGCCGAAGACTCTGCAAGAATACCACACTTGTGGGTGAGGCCGCTCACAGCACTAACGGGCCAGGCCCTCAAAGGCACAGAGGGCGCGTCTTTCCCTTTTTGGTCTCCCGACAGCCGTTCTATCGGATTCTTTACTAACAACAAGCTAAAAAGAATCGAAGCTTCCGGAGGCCCAGCCCAGAACCTTTGTGATGTGGCTGATAATGGCAGGGGCGGGAGCTGGAGCAACAAGTCAACGGAGCACTCTCCCGGGTTCCAGCCACGGGCGGGTTACCTATACCCCTTACGAAACTCAAAGTCGATTCGAGCAACCTGGAAACGAGTCATCGATGGCCGTGGTTCTTGCCTGACGGGGAGCATTTCCTGTATCTGGCCCGAACGCTCGCGGGTAGCATTGGTGAGCGGGATGCTATTTACGTAGCCTCGCTGGATACCACTTTCCTTCCACGGGCTATCGTCAATTCGGGCACAAATGCTGCCTATGCGAATGGCCACCTGCTATTCGCCCGTGAACAAACACTGATGGCCCAACCATTCGACGTTGATCAAATGCAAACTACAGGTGACGCCGTCCCAATCGCTGAGCGTCTTGATTTGGCAACCCAGAGCGGCAACATCTCCTTTTCAGTTTCACAAAATGGTGTACTTGTTTATCAGGGTGGAGTGGTTTCCGAAGGAACAAAATTTGTATGGTATGATCGCAATGGCAAACAAGCAGGAGTCATTGATCAGAGTGCGTATAAATTTGAAGCGCGCCTTTCACCCGTTGGGAAAAAAATTGCAACTGCCGTCGTTGATCCAATAAGTGGGAATACACACATATGGCTTTATGAGATTGCCCGGTCAATCTGGACACGGCTCACTTTCGACCCCTACAATTACCGTTGGCCGATCTGGTCCCCCGATGGCCGCACTATTGTTTATCTAAGAGAGTCTAGCTTATGGCAGAAGGCATCCAGCGGTGAAGGAAGTGAAGAACTGCTGTTCAAGTCAGTCAACACTTTATTTCCTGAAGATTGGTCGGCCGACGGAAAATTTATCGCTTACACTACCAACGGCCCAAATACCCAGACTGATATTTGGGTTCTGCCGATGAGCGCGGCTAGCGAGCGGAAACCCTTTTTGTTCTTGCAATCAAAGTTCAGGGAAGAGTATGCGGCCTTTTCTCCCGATGGGCGTTGGATCGCTTACCAATCCGATGTGACCGGAGTGATGGAAATTTACATTCGACCGTTCCCGGGTCCCGGAGGCAGCAAGCAAGTGTCCGCAGCCGGCGGGGGCCTTCCGCGATGGCGACAGGATGGGAAAGAAATTTTCTTCGCGGGATTTAACACCAATATTCTGGCTGCAGATATCAAACTCAGCGAAACAACCGTCGAGATCGGTGCGGTAAGGTCGTTGATCCAATTCAATGGTGTATCTGAAAATTTCGATGTGAGCAGCGACGGGAAGAAGTTCCTCGTTGTGACGCGCGGAGAGAATATAGGTTCATCGGCGCTTACGCTGGTGGTGAATTGGCCGGGGGAAATCGGAAAAAAGTAATCGGTAATCAATAGCCGGTGGTCAGTGAATTGGCTAGGGAGATTAAACAAGAAATAGGCTGTTAGCCGTTAGCTGTTGGCTAGAGAATTTCTTGGTTGTGCTGTATCCCCGAATTCATCTTCTCTGCCAATAGCCAATAGCATTTTCAGTATATTTGAAAATGCCCTCTCTCCTCCCCGGCTTCGAATACGATATCTTCATCTCCTATCGCCAGAACGATAACCGGAGTGGCTGGATCAAGGAATTCGTTAAAGCCTTAGAGGAAGAACTGGCCTCCGCGATTAAAGATCCGGTCTCTGTTTACTTCGATGAAAATCCGCACGATGGGCTAAAGCAGCATCACGAAGTAGACGATTCGCTCAAAGAGAAGTTGCGGTGCCCTGATATTGATCCCCATCGTATCCCAAACCTATTGCGACCCGAAAGCCTTTGCCTGGCAGCATGAGCTGATCGCTTTTATCAAACTGGCGTCAGAAGACAAGCTTGGCCTTAAGACCAAAGTGGGCGGCGGCAATACGGCCAGCCGGGTGCTGCCGGTCAGGATCCACGAGGTGGAGGCACGGGACAAAAAACTCTTCGAAGAAGCTACCGGTGGCATCATGCGGCCCATTGACTTTATATATAAAGAGTCCGGTGTAAACAGGCCGCTGAGACCTTCCGACGACCGCGGTCAAAACCAGGAGCACACCGACTATCGCAACCAGGTCAATAAAGTGGCCAACGCCATCAAAGATATCATTGCCGGATTGCAAGGGTCAGGAGACAGCGTCATATCAGTAAAAGGCTCAGAAGAAGAAAGGGGCCCGATCCCAGCGGCTCGAGATCGGAAACCAAGAAGAAATTGGAAGATCAGGTTTCCAGAAGTTAATTCACAGTTCAGTCTTGGTCTTGCGGTAGTCGCTATTCTGGGTTTCATCGCCCTCGCTGTTTTTCATTTCTCAGAGCCTGCACCTGACAATGCAACCTACCGGTCGACCTTACTGCCGCCAGGCAACATGATTACCATCGGTAGAACTCATGCCCTATCCCCTGACGGCAAGCTCCTTGTATTTGTGGCCACAGACTCATCAATAATGGGGAGGAATATCTTGTGGGTAAGGCCACTCAATGCACTGTCCGGCTCCCCACTCAGGGGAACTGAAGGCGCTGTTTTTCCATTTTGGTCTTCTGACAGCCGTTCTATCGGATACTTTGCTGACGGCAAACTCAAAAGAGTAGAGGCCTCCGGCGGCGCTTCCCAGACAATTTGTGAATCGGGTGTAGGCGGAGGCGGGAGTTGGAGCGCGAAAGGGACTATCATTTTCAGCCCAAGAAGAAATACGGGAACACTTCTACGTGTCCCCGCTACCGGCGGATCACCCATACCCATTACGAAACTGGTAAGTGATTCCAGCCGCCAGGAGGTGGTACATCTAGGGCCCTTCTTTTTGCCCGATGGCGAACATTTCCTGTACCTGTCACGCAGCCAACTCTGGAATAGTGATCCGGGAGATGTTATCTGTCTAGGATCATTGGATTCCACTTTCCGCCCAAGGGTGATCATCCATTCCAATACAATGGCATCGTATGCGAGTGGCTACCTATTGTTCGGACGCCTGAATACACTGATGGCTCAACCCTTTGACATTGGCCAACTGCAAACCACGGGTGACGTCTTGTCGATTGCTGAAAAGTTGCAATTAATACCGGTCTTTGGTCATCTTTCTTTCTCCGTTTCGCAAAATGGTGTGCTTGTCTACAAGGTCGATGAAGGCATGGTAGAAAGAAAACTTCGATGGTATGATCGCAGCGGCAAAGAAATAGGTGCCATCGAACACGCTTTTCTTTCGGTCTATGACCCCGCAATTAGCATTTCGCCCGACGGAACAAGAATCGCCGCAAGCTGGGATGAATCAGGAAGCGGGAACATGGACATTTGGCAATATGAAGTCGCTCGAGGAGTCTGGACACGGTTTACTTTCAACCAGGGGAACGAACACACGCCGCTCTGGTCGCCGGATGGGCGGAGCGTTGTTTATGGTTCCGAGGAAGGTGGACATTGGAATTTAATACAGCAGCCGTCCAGTGGTGAAGCAAGCGAAAGGGTATTGCTCAAGTCCGACGATATGATATTCCCTGAAGGATGGTCGCCCGATGGAGGATTTATTACCTACAGCTTTACCTACAAAGCGAACTCATCAGACATTTGGATCCTGCCGATGAGCAAAACCGGTAAGTCGAAACCCTTTCCTTTCTTACAAACAGAATTTCAAGAGGAATTTTCGACCTTTTCTCCGGATGGCCGATGGATCGCTTACCACTCGAATGAGTCCGGAAAAAATGAAATATTCATTCGTCCCTTCCCGGGGCCCGGAGGCAAGTACCAGGTCTCTACCACGGGCGGGTCGGTGCCCCGATGGCGCCGCGACGGAAAAGAACTTTTTTTATAGGATCTGGTGGCAAAATAATGGCGACGGATATTCAACTCGGGGCAACAACCGTTACGGTCGGGACCGTCAGGCAGTTGGTCGGTAGCGTTGTTGAGACTCGCAATTACGATGTGACGGCTGATGGGAAGAAGTTCCTTGTAATGTCATCTGGAAAACTAATGTCCACACCACTTACGCTGGTGGTGAATTGGCCGGGGGAAATCGGAAAAAAGTAATCGGTGGTTGGTGATCGGCAGTTGAGATAGTCTGCCTGTCACGACGACAAATTCAAACAAATCCTCATACCTTAGAATGCCTGGCCAATCTTCGTCAGGATTTCCTGACACTAATCCCCATTTGAGTCAGCCCAATTTGTACAATCTTACTGCGCTGAGAAAAGGCTTCCTTGTTATGAATGTCAGTATTGGAAGTCACAAATTGTGATTTCCAATTTCTCATTATTCTAAGGCTAATGGACAAGATCATACAAACATCAGACCAAATAGTTCTCGACAGGATATTCTTGATTAGGGGGAAGCGGGTAATGATGGATAGGGACCTTGCTGGGTTGTATGGGGTAGAAACAAGAATTCTCAACCAGTCTGTGAAGCGCAATTCGAAACGATTTCCTGAAGACTTCATGTTTCAACTAACAATTCAAGAGCTGCACAAATGGAAATCTACCAGCAACACCAGCAACAAAATCAAAATGGGGCTTCGAAAGTTGCCCTTTGTCTTTACTGAACATGGCGTTGCCATGTTGTCAAGTGTTTTGAACAGTGAAACGGCAATCGAAGTGAACATCAGGATCATCAGAGTGTTCACAAGAATGCGAGAAGTGCTATTGACTCATAAGGACATCCTATTGAGACTGGAAAGAATTGAACGAAAGACTTTGCGATCCGATAGTAAATTGAAAACACACGATAAGGAAATGCGTCTTGTATTTACTGCCTTAAAAGAGCTACTCACCCAAAAAAGTGCTCCCATGCGGAAGATTGGTTTCAGGCAGGGGAATTAACAAGTCGCAGGGTCTCTTTTCAAATTCCTCATTTTCATCACGATTCGCGTTGGGGCAAATTACTATCTTTGATGGCGGCGGATATCCAACTCGGCCAATAACCAAAAGCATTTTCAGTATCTTTGACAATGCCCTCCCTCCCACCTCTGAGTCTTGCCTCCCTCTTGTTCCACCATGAGTGTGCTTAAAAAAATTCTTTTTGGAGCGGTCATTGCGATCGGCATCATCCTCTTTGTTGGATCACTCTACCTCTTTGTGGATAGTCCGTTTCCTGATAAAGAGACATCCGGGTTAACACGAACAGACAGCAAACTGATCCAAGCGGGAAAAGCCGTATCCGCCCCCGGCGATTCGATGGCAAAAAACATTTCGGCAAATGGCAACCGGTTCGTAGACCGCACCGGGCGCACTATGATCCTGCACGGCATCAACGTGGGCGGCGACTCGAAAATTCCTTTCACGCCTTTTGTCCCCAGTCATCAAAAAGAAAATTTCTATGAAAGTGTCTATACGGTTTCCTTCGTCGGCAGGCCGTTCCCGCTAAAACAGGCGGACGCGCATCTCAAACGTCTTCATCAGTGGGGCTATCGCTTCCTTCGGCTCATGATAACCTGGGAGGCCATTGAGCACGCCGGACCCGGTAACTACGATGAAGCGTATCTGAATTATTTGCAGGCGATCGTTAAGAAAGCCGCCGAATACGATATCAATGTATTCATTGACCCGCACCAGGATGCGTGGAGTCGATTTACCGGTGGTGATGGCGCTCCCTATTGGACGTTGGAAAAGGCAGGCTTCGATCCATTGAAGTTTACTGAAACCGGATCGGCGGTGATACACAACATGCAACGCGGTCCCTTTCCTCGTATGATCTGGCCGACCAATTATCATAAGCTGGGTGCGGCAACCATGTTCACTTTGTTCTTTGGCGGAAATGATTTTGCTCCGCACGTGAAGGTTGATAGCCTGAATATCCAGGATTATTTGCAAAGCCACTACCTGAATGCCATGCGGCAAGTTGCGCTGAAATTGAAGGGTCTCCCCAATGTCATCGGCTTCGATGTCCTCAACGAACCGAGCGCCGGGTACATCGGCATGAAAGATTTGAATGCCTATGGTCTACTAAAAAATGGTTTTATGCCCACACCCTTAGACGGCATGGTGCTAGGAGCCGGCAACGCATTGAACGTGGACCGCTATGAGTTTGCGCTGACGGGCGCAACGGTGGAAGAGAGTGTGCAACTAAACCCCAATACCTATTCAGCCTGGAAGACGATGGACCATGATATTTGGAAAACAGCTGGCGTGTGGAGCTACGACAACAAGAAAGCCGTCGTGCTGAAGCCGGACTATTTCACCCAAGTGAATGGTAAGCCAGTCGATTTTTCTCAAAATTATTACAAACCGTTTATCAATCAATTCAAGGAAGTCATTCTTTCCGTTGACAGCACGTGGTTGATTTTTGTCGAGGCTCCCTTGTTTAACAGGATCCCGGAATTTATAGAGACCGAGTCAACACACATGCTGAATGCGGGGCATTCTTACGATCTGGCCACACTCCTCACAAAGAATTATTCTTCCTGGTTCGGCGTAAATGCGGCAAAGAGTAAACCAGTTTTTGGAAAGCGTGCTATCCGCAACGCCCTGCATGACAACATTGCCAGAAGGAAAGAGGAAACCAAAAACACACTTGGCAACAAGCCAACCCTGATCGGTGAGTTTGGAATTCCTTTTGATCTGGCGGACAAGCGTGCCTACCAAACGGGGGACTTCTCCGATCAGGAAGCTGCGCTGGACCGGTGCTTTCGTGCGCTGGAATCGAACGGGCTGAGTTACGCGATGTGGAACTATTCGGCAGGCAACACGAATCTTCATGGTGATCAGTGGAACGACGAGGATCTATCCATTTTCAGTATGTCTCAGCAAACGGATCCAGCCGACATCAACTCCGGTGGCCGCGCGCTACGAGCCGCTATAAGGCCGTACCCATATAAGGTTGCGGGCGAGCCCATTTCCTATTTCTTTGATATAGACGCAACGGAGTTTTACCTGAAATTCAAACTCGATAAATCAATTGCGGCCCCCACTGAAATTTTCCTTCCTCAATTCCATTTTGGAAAAGGGTTTGAAGTGCTGCATACACCCGGCAAGCTGGAGTTTGACACCGGCAAGGACTTACTTCTATTCTATGCGGAAGGTGGGGAAGATCAGGTTATTCTGGTGCGGGGGAAGAATTGAGAAATTTTTGAAGATTTGTTTACACCTCTGGAAATGGCTAGGGCATTCTCCGTGCAACTCCGTGATGCCTCTGTGTAACTCCGTGCAATAGCTATTCCGCAGAGGAACACGGAGGTCGCGCGGAGGTTCACGGAGTAGGCCTCTCTGTTTGTCTTCTCTGTGCACGCAATTCAAGGCGATTGCGTGCTTTTGGCAAATTCTGCAACTCTTTCCCAACCTCATGACGAACTTCGCAACACAAGCACTGCGAATCAGCACGAACTTTACACCGTAAATAAACCCCTGCGGTATGAAAACGTTCCAATTCACATCCTCCCTGGGTTTGGCGCTGAGCTTGCTTTTTGCCTGCTCCGATCCCAATCACGACGCACTTGAAAAAAACCCTGGCGGTGCACCCCAACAAGGTAAAACATACCACCCTGTCTGCACGACTACACTCGTCGGCGATAAAGACGGCTTCGGCAAAGGATTCAAGGATGGCTACGCCCTGTTCCTCCCGGGTGGCACCTCCCTGCCGTTGGACTGGAGAAACAATGACCCGTCGGTTATGGACGTCTATCCCGCGGATATTGATGCCAACCAGAACACAACCCACGTTGTTCGTTTCTCCATGTCGTTCACCCCGCCAACGGGTATCCAAAGCGCTACCCTCCACCTGAACACCTTGGGCATTCAGGATGGCGATACGCAGGTAGGTGGCTCGAATACGGATATCAAATTGTTCATTGACGGCGAGGAAGCTCCTCAGGCATTCGACACCATTGATCAATTCGACTTCATCGACGGGAAATGGTCAGACTTTGTATCCAGCTTTGACATCAACATCCCGGCGAGCATGCTGCACTTGCTGAACGATGGTGCCATTGAACTGCGCTGGGTGATTATCCAAACGGTGCCCGGGATGCAGTCCCATGACGGGTTTGCTATTGATTATTGCGAGCTTACCCTGTGTTCAAAATCGGATGACCGATAGTCGTCATTCACTGATTCTTAACTTTCCTGACACGTCCCGATAACAAGCATTGACGTTCTTTGATGAGCAAAGAACTGAATGAAAGCGCTCGTACTTGTCATAGCAAGTATTTTTTTCGCGCCAGTTGCGGCCCTTGCACAACCGGTGGCCCCGAAAAAGATCAAAATTCTCTCATGGAACATCTACATGTTGCCGGGGTTTCTCGGGCACGGCAAAAAACCCAGGGCCGAGGCGATCGGCCAACTCCTCGCTTCCAGCGACTACGATGTGCTCGTCTTCCAGGAAGCCTTCCACGGAAACGCGCGTAAAATATTGAGCCGGCTCCTCTCGCCGGCTTTTCCATTCCAGGCCGGACCGGCCAATCAGAAACTCCTGTCACTGAAAACAAACAGCGGAATCTGGATCTTTAGCAAATACCCGATCGAAAACTCGTACTCCATCATTTATGATACCCGGCATGGTATTGATGCCTTTTCTCGCAAGGGGGCGCTCCTGGCGGAAATCAAAGTAAATGGCCAGCTGGTTCAGGTTGTCGGAACTCACCTGCAGAACAGCGGAGGCGACTGGCGACGTTACAGCCAGTGCGTCGAGCTATATAATCGCCTGCTCCATCCACATGAACGACTGGGTGTTATGCAAATCGTCTGCGGCGATTTCAACATTGACCGAAACCGCTCCGTAGATGGTTATGAGTATATGCTCCACCTCCTCCAGGCCACCGACGGCACAACCTTTGGATTGACAAACTTCAGCTATGATCGGGTCAACAATGATTTAACTACGGATCCGGGGTTGGGTCAGGATTTAATTGACTATGTGTTGCTGCGTCAACCCGAAAATGGGATGACAGCCGGGAAACGAAGAATCAGGATTCTCCAGCACCCCTGGGCAAAAAAGCATCGCGATTTATCCGATCACTTTGCGTTGGAAGCGGAGATTCCTGTGCCAATTCCTGGCGACATAGTTACGGCTATTCTTAAGTAAACAGGGTCAATTGAAGATTTTCAATATGAAAATGAGTGCACTTGCTATTGCTGGTTTCATTATCAAATTAGCGAATTTTCAAATTCCCAAATTTGCTACAAATGATCCGGAAACGGTTTCCCTGTACCCGTTTCACAATACGCCTTCAGGCTTCTGAGAAATATCGACCAGTCGTAACTGCACTGGCTGTAGAGGTCGGTATAATCCTTCCAGCCGTTGTGCTCGAAAAACAATTGGGTCGATTTCCCGTCATGACGCAGGTTAAACACAATTTCGGTTTTTATCCATTGCGGATGGCCGGCAACCACCTTCCAGACTGCGCGGCGATTTGCCAGGACTTCAACCGGGTGCAGTTCCTTAAAGTAGTCAGGACCGAAATACAAAAGCAGGTTGCTTTCTCCCCCGGGCTTCACATCGACTTCGTTGGTCCACCAGGCGGCGAAGCCTTCCCGGGTCGTCACCGCCGAATATACCGTTCCAGGCGAAGTATCAATTTGAATCAAGTGGCGAATGTGGGGCATGGGGAGGAGTGGTTAGTGGTTAGTGGTTAGCAATTTGTTCTTTCTCATTTCAATCAAGCAAGGAAGATGAAATTGGAAATTAGAAAATGGAAAATTGCTATTACCGCAAATCCTCCAGTTTCTAATTTCCATTTTCGTTATGATCTACTGCTGTTCGGGTGGCGCGCCTTTCAGATACTTATCCAAAAACTTCAGCACTTCCTCCGACGCTTTGATGTTGTTTCCCTTCTTCACAAAGCCATGGCCTTCATCGGGGAAGATCACATATTCTACAGGTACTCCGTTTTTCTTTGCGGCAGCCACAATTTCATCTGACTCGATCTGCAACACGCGCGGATCGTTGCTGCCCTGAAGAACGATCAAGGGCTTGGTAATTTTTTCCGCATGGAACAACGGTGATTTGGCATACAGGGCAACCGAATCTGCTGTGAAGGGATCGCCCAATTCAGTATACAACGCCTTACGGTTGGATTCCCACCACAGGGGGATGCTCTTCAGGGTCCGAATCCAGTTCGTCACGCCAAACAGATTGACGCCCACTTTAAATTCCTCCGGAGTGAATGTCAAGGCCGCCATAACCATGTAGCCTCCATAGCTTCCGCCATAGATTCCAATTTTGTCTGAGTCAATGTAGCCGAGCCCTGCCAGCAATTTTTTTGCCTCAACACAATCACGCAAATCCTCGTTGCCGTGCTTGCGGTCGTCAGCGGCAAAGAAGGTTTTCCCATACCCCGAACTGCCGCGGTTATTAACAGCCAATACCGCGTATCCATGATTTACCAAATGCTGCAAGGAAGCTGAATAATTCAGGCGCGTTTGTCCGCCAGGTCCGCCATGAATCCAAAGCAAGGCCGGCACCTTATCACCTTCGGCGATACCCTTCGGTTTATATAGTAAACAAGGGATGTCCATGCCATCAAAAGACTTGAAGCGCACTACCTCTCCTGCCACCAGGTCATTGGGGTCAATTTCCTTGGACATGGTATTGGTCAATTGCTTGACTTCCTTGGTCTCAAAATTGTAAACAAACAGATTGCTGGGGGATTTGGAGCTGCTTACATAGAATGACATGAGTTTTTCGCTATCCGAAATATTCACGCCGGTGATGTCTCCTTCCGGAAGTCCGGTGACGGCTACCAGTTCTCCGCCATCGGATTCATCATACAACTTGATCTCGGTTCGCGCGTCATTGTTGATCGCCACTACCCGGTATTTTCCATTCCGGGAAATGCTGGCAAACATGACATCCCAGGGTGCCTCCTCGACTTTATTTTTTTCACCCGTCGCAATCTCATAGCTGGCCAGGTAGGCAAACTCACTTCCCTCATCAGTGGTGTAATAGAGTTTCTTGCCATCCAGGCTGAAGTACTGCGGGTTATACTGCGCATCCCCCTCATGCTTGGAGAGCAGCTGTGTTTTTCCAGTCTGCGTATCCAGCAGGTACATGTTCGAGTTGTTGGTTGTTATCGACTCACTCAACGCGATATATCGATCGTCATTTGAAATGACGTCCGGATTAAATCCCTTTTCATTCTTGTACAAGAGCGTAGCCGGATATACTTTCTTTTCTCCTGATTGCACCTGCACATTGTAGAGGTCAAAATATTTTTTGTCCCTGCTATTGGAAGTATAGTACATCAGCTTCTTGCTGTAACTCCAGCCGGCAAACTGCGCCTTGGCAGTTGAGTCCTGAATAAGGTCGATGACTGATCCATCCGGATTGCGGACAAACAAATGATTGATCTCATTCCCAGCGCCATCGCTTGTGTAGATCACCCGGTCATCATCCGGAAAATAAGATAATCCAAAAATTGCGTTGCTAGCTGAGGATGTCAGCGGTTTCTGTTCACCCGTCTTGAGGTCGATGGCCACGGCATTGAAAATCCCTGTCTCTTTGCTGCTGATCATGACCCTTGTCTCATCCGGAGAAAACGCACCTCCATTGATCTGGACAATGTCCATAAACTGCTGAATGCTATATTGCTTTACTTCCTTCTTTTCAGCGGGTCCGCAGGAAAGCACAATACCCGACCCAAGCAAGGCAAGCAAAATCCGAAAGTTCTTTGTTTTCATTACCCTATTGAATTAGGCACCTAAGATATCAAAAAACCGAGAGTCAGGCTTCAAAATCCGTGATCTCAAGAATCCTGAGAATCATGGTCAATCCTGAGAATGATGGTGTAATTTGCGCCCATGATTCACATTCAGTCCTTCACATTCAACCCGTTCGAGGAAAACACCTACGTGGTCTACGACGACACGCGTGAAGCGGCAATTATCGATCCGGGCTGTTTTGAGAAAAAGGAACAGGTGGAACTGACCTCCTTCATCGCCCGGGAAAAACTTCAGGTCAAACTTCTGCTAAACACCCATTGCCACATAGATCATGTGCTGGGCAATTATTTCGTAAAACAAACCTACAACGTACCACTGCTCGTTCACGCGACCGAGGTTCCTGTACTCCGGGCGGTCAAGTCCTATGCGCCGAATTATGGATTTCCTGGCTATCAGGAAGTACTCCCGGATGGTGAACTGGCCGAAGGAATTCCCGTAGAGTTTGGATCCAGCTCATTCGATGTGATTTTCCTGCCTGGTCATTCTCCGGGCCATGTTGGGTTTTACCATGCCGCTCAAAACCTGCTCATCGCGGGTGATGTGTTGTTCTACCATTCGATTGGCAGGACTGATTTGCCTGGTGGCAATTCAGATACACTACTCTCCAGTATTCATCAAAAACTTTTTTGCTTGCCCGACAATGTCGTTGTTCACTCCGGTCATGGACCAGTCACCACGCTCGGAGAAGAAAAAGTTAACAATCCATTCTGCGCACTCCCCGTCTGATGATGATTCTTCGCCACTTGCCCAATGCCCTTACCTGCTGCAATCTGTTATGCGGTTGTCTTGGCATTATTGCGGTGTGGCAAGGGCCTGCCGACCACGCGGTAGGGTACGTGATTGCAGCATGCATTTTTGATTTTCTTGACGGGTTTGCTGCGCGGGCCCTCAACGTTTCTTCTCCCATAGGAAAGGAACTGGATTCGCTTGCCGATATGGTAAGCTTCGGAGTTCTTCCCTCGCTTGTCATGTACCGCATGATCGACACGTTGTCATCCAGTGAGTGGCTTCCCTATGCGGCGTTTAGTCTTGCGGTATTTTCCGCCTTGCGATTGGCCAAATTCAACGTTGACGAAAACCAGAAGGATTCTTTCATCGGGCTGCCTACACCGGCCAATGCGCTCTTCATTGCTTCTTTGGTCTATTTGGAATCGCCCTGGGACCTCTTTATATCACAGGATTTTTTCCTGATAGCCATCATCGTTGTTTTTTCTTTTTTGCTGGTTGCCCCTGTTGAGCTTTTCGCCCTGAAGTTCAAGTCCATGGCTTGGAAGGACAATCAACTAAAGTTTACGTTTGTCGCCTTTTCAGCATTAATGCTGGGAATCTGGCAGTTGGCCGCCATGCCCTTTGTGATACTAACCTATGTGGCCGTTTCGTTATTAAAGCTTTGGGTGAGATTCTAAAACCGTGAGAGTTGTATTACTCCTTTTCCTGGCGTTCCTGGCGGGTACCCTATTGGGCCAACCTGCCTCTGTCCTCTCCACGGGAAAGTGGCACAAGGTATCCGTGCAGGCTGATGGAGTATATAAAATCGATTACAATTTTCTAAAAAGTATTGGTTTCAATCCGGATGCCCTGGACCCCAGAAAGATTCAGCTCTTCGCCGGAGAAAATGGTATGCTTCCGCAACCAAACGCTACGCCTCGCATCGCCGACTTGCGCCAGGTCGCGGTTCAGGCGTTCGGTGCGGACGATGGAAAATTTGACGGGGCTGATTACCTTCTCTTTTTTGGGCAAGGGCCCGACACGTATGCGCTTAGTCCGTCGAATGGAGTTTTTTCCCACCAAAACAATTTCTACTCAGACAAGAACTTTTACTTTCTGACCGTTGGCTCAACAAATGGGCTAAGGCTGGGAAATCAACCTGACCTCACCGGTAGCTTCCCCTTGGTTGCGGAGTTTGACGATTTCGGATATTACGAAACCGAAAAGACCAATGAGCTGCACTCGGGGCGCACCTGGTACGGAGAGCGGTTTGACGGCACCCTGGAGTACACGATTCGGTTTGACCAATCGGGAATCATCAGCGGATCAATCATCAAACTGGTCACAGGCGTTATGGGTCGCTCCTATTCTCCTTCTTCCTTTCAATTCCTGATAAACGATGTGCCCATTGGGCAACAGAATGTCCCTCCTGTAAGTAATGTACCCTATGCCATCATTGGGGCGGAGGTTCACGATACGCTCTCTGTCAATGCAAATACCGTCGGGGCGCCAACACGTATGAATCAAGATGTCAAAGTTCGCTTTACAAAAGCAGCCTCCGGTCAATCGATCGGGTACCTCGATTATCTGCTACTCCAGTCAAAACGAATTCTCTCCCTCACAGGGGACCAGCTGATCTTTGTTTCGTTGAAGAGTCTGGACCAACCGGTTTCTCGATTCTCGATTGCCAATACCCTTGCTGATGGCGCAGTCTGGGACATCACCGATCCCTTCCAGCCCCTGATCCAGTCACATGCCTTTGCCTCCGGTACGTCCAGCTTCGCTTCAACTTCCGCTGTTTTGAAAAAATATATCGCGCTCTCGAATCGGAACTTTGCAGCACCTAAAGCCGAAGGTGAAGTCCTTAATCAAAACCTGAGAGGAATCGGAGCAACAGACCTGCTTATCATTTCCGCACCCGAATTTCTTTCCGAAACCCAGCGATTGGCCGCGCACCGCCGCGCAAAAAGTGGTGGTACTGTCTCCGTCGTCACTACAAACCAAGTCTATAATGAGTTCTCCAGCGGCAAGCAAGATGTTACTGCATTGCGTGATTTGATTAAATTCCTTTTCGACAAGGGAACCGGAATAAAGAATGTCCTATTGTTCGGGCGCGGTTCGTACGACTATAAGGACAAGCTTTCGTTCAATAAGAACTTCGTACCCATCTATCAATCGCGAAATTCTCTCAATCCACTTGCCACCTACGCGTCTGATGACTACCTCGGGTTCCTCGAAAACTCGGAAGGCACCTGGGGGGAGAATCCAGTAGAGAGTCATACCCTTGAGGTGGGCGTTGGCCGGGTCCCCGTCAAGAAGATTGAAGAAGCATCGGCATGGGTAGACAAGGTCATTGCCTATGAAAACCAAAACTGGGGGTCGTGGAGAAAGAAAATCCTCTTTGTAGCGGATGATGGTGATTTCAATATCCATCAAAGCCAGGCCGATCAACTGGCCACCACACTTGAGACGGATCACCCGGAAGCAGATGCCAAGAAAACGTACCTCGATTTCTTCGCCCAGACCAGCAATGCTTCCGGCCCAATTTCTCCTGATGCCCGCAAGGCCCTGACCACTGAGGTCACGGACGGTGTGGGAATTTTGAATTTCACGGGACATGGAAGTGAGTTGCAGTGGATGCAGGAAAGAATTCTCGACCAGGCTTCTTTCGAAGAGTGGAAGCCAGCGCCCCGCTTTCCCTTCCTGGTGACTGCAACCTGTGAATTTGGACGAAACGACGATCCAGGTCTTATCTCGTCGGCAGAACTGTCGTTGTTTAAGAAGAACTCCGGATCGATTGGATTGCTCACAACATCCCGGCCGGTTTTCTCCAGCACAAACTTCACGCTCAACAAAGCATTTTATCAATATCTGTTCACTCGCACCAACGGGCTATTTAGGGATTGGGGCACTGTCTTCCGTGATACCAAGAACAATAGTATGAGTGGAGTCTCCAATCGGAACTTCTCCCTTTTGGGTGACCCCTCTATGCTCCCGCCGATTGGTTCAACTGAGCTAATGATCTCGGCTGTGACCAATCTCACCTCCGGATCAGACACGCTTAAAGCCCTGAGCAAAGTCCGGGTGAGCGGCGCCGTTCAATTCCAGGGAATTCCCGACACACAGTTTGACGGCACGCTTGTCATCACCCTGTACGACAAACTAACATCACTCAGCACGCTCGGGGATGAAAATCCCGTGTTTAATTTTACCCTGCGAGATGACGCACTTTTTCGTGGCCAGGCCACCGTGCAGGCGGGGCTCTTCGACATAGAGTTCATCCTGCCAAAATCCATTGACCCGACGGTGGGAATCGGTAAGCTTAGCTTGTATGCTTTCTCAAAGACCAGCCAACGCGATGCACTTGGTACTGACGGCACGCTGAAAATCGGCTCAGTGGAACCGAATCCGGGTACCGATACAAGCTCACCCGGCGTCGAACTATTTATGGGTGACACAACATTCATTAGTGGGGGCCTGGCCGGAACCAGCAGTCGCATTGTCGCCATCCTTGCAGATGAAAACGGAATCGACATTTCAAATTACAATCCACAGAATGATATCCTGGCCACTCTTGATGATACACTCATCCTACACCTCAACGCATATTACCAGGCTGATATTGACACTTATACCCGCGGGAAAGTAGACTATCCCATCGAGGGGTTGACACC
>JANNAZ010000199.1:0-6683 GCA_031384895.1 Cyclobacteriaceae bacterium
TGCTTCCCTGCCCCATTATGCTTGTAACGGACACTGAACCATGATGCAATTCGACCAACTCTTTGGTCAGCGATAGGCCAATACCGGATCCTTCATAGGCACGGGTGCTGGACATGTCTACCTGGTAAAACCGATCAAATATTTTAGGAAGATGCTCAGCTTCAATTCCTGTACCTGTATCAGCAATCACGATTTCCGCATATCCCTCCCTAAACCCTTCCGCCGGTACAGCTTCTGTGATGGTGAGCGTGATGCTTCCCCCTGAAGAGGTGAACTTGAAAGCGTTGGAAACAAGATTTGTGATGATTTTTTCCAATTTGTCAGGATCAAAGAACACCATCACTGGTTGGGGTGCTTTAACTTCAAATGCAATACCTTTTGAATCCGCCATGGAAGAGAACTGGCTCAGCACCGGAAGAATAGCAGATCTAATATCACCTCGGCGACATCTTAATTTGAGCGTTCCTGCCTCAACGCGGGAGAGATCGAGGAGTTGATTGACCAACGTAAGCAGGCGCGAGGCATTGCGGTGCATCACACTAAGTTCCGCTTTATCCACCGGGTCCGCCGAGTTGGCCGACCGTTTTTCAATTGGGCCGAGAAGGAGGGTGAGGGGTGTGCGGAATTCGTGTGAAATGTTGGCGAAGAAATTGGATTTGATTGTGTCCATTTTCTGCCACTGCAGGGCTTCGGCGCCTTTTATTGTTGCAAGTGTCTTTAACTGAATCCTTGTCACCCACCGTCTCCAAAAAAAGTACGTCATCAGCACAAACAACACAACATAGAATGAATAGGCCCACCAGGTCTTCCAAGGAGGAGGCAAGATGGCCAGATTAAATGCTATCATATCCCCCAACGCGTTGCCTCTGTCATCAACCAGTTTGAGTAAAAAAGTATACTGGCCTGGATTGAGCCTTGTGTAAAGCCCTGTCGATAAGTTGTCGGTAGTTATCCAATCATCATCGATAGGCTCCAATTTGTAAGCGTAATGGGATCCACTACCACCGGAGAGATTCAAATCTGTAAATTCTATCTGAATTGAATTTTGCTGGTAATTCAATTCTGCCGATTGTTCATACTCAATGCTAAGGGTACGTGTTTTGGATTCACTTTTTACTGCTTTGTTACCTGCCTTGATGCTGGTGATGACGGGGGTATGCGTACTTTTGGTTTTATCAGCATGTTTGGGATCGACCTGCATAAAACCCGAAAACGCGCCAAAAAGAAGCTTACCACTCTTTAATTTCCCACATGGATCATCCTGGAAGTGAGTTAAGCGAAAGCCATCTTTGTTTGTAAACGATACAGATTCGGAGTTGATCGTGTTAAACCTTATCAAACTGTTGTTTGTATTTATCCATAGAGTACTCCGATCGTCAAGAAGCATTGATTCATGATTCAATTTAGCGTCCATGGGGAAATCTTCGACCGATTCACCTTGTAAAGAATACTTGCGTAAACCATGTACAGAGAGTATCCAAAGTAATTGAGTTTTCCCCTGATAAATAACATCACTGATACCGAAGGGCGTTTTTGCTGAAGGGACTACAAGTCTGAACTCAAGGGTATTCTCATCAAATATTTTTATTCCTTCAGGGCCTCTCGTAACAACATGACCAAATTGATCCCTATGCAATTCATTAACTATCTCAACGTATCGTTTTACAATGGTTTCCGGGGCTTCGGTACTTACTAAAATGGTTCCAATGGTTATACCTTGAATTAAAAGATGTTCACCCATGGATTCGATAAAAAAAATTGAATTGGGGACTTTAGATTTGAGGTAGAATCTGGTTTCTCCACTCAGGTGATCAATTCTCGTAAAGCCATTGCGAGTTCCCACCCAGGCATTATTGTTCTTATCGAATGTGATGCTGTTTATATAATCATCCGATAAATAGTCCTTTCTGGAGAATAATCGTTTCTGAGCCTGACTGATCGACTCACCTTCCTGTTGATTGAGAAAATATATTTCCTTGTTAAGTTGCTCGTAAAAGTTTAATTCATTGAAACTGGAATCCAATTTGTACAGACCTTCACCATCGGTACCGACCCAAATATTTTTGTTGAGATCTTCCCGAAGTGTGGTTAATGAAATACTGGTATTCCTTCTCAAGGATGAGGCGGGTAACCTGAAAAATGGGAAGCCTTGTTTTTGAAGCACTATTCTGTTTAGTCCCATTTCAGTTCCGATAAAAACAATTCCGTCTTTTGTCTTGTACAGAGTCTTAACTTCGTTACTATTCAGACTATGGTTGTCAGTCTCCTCATAGGTGCTGGATCTAAATTTTCCATGGGTATTCAGGAACGCTCCGGCCTTTGTTCCTTGCCAATACTCAGATGAGCCCGCGTCCACCAGAATGGTTGTTATGAAATTCGTTGTCGCGGAGCCATAGCCCATCTCAAGGCGTCTTTTCGTAAACTGAGGTTCCAACCTGGCTTTGTGGTTAATCTTAAGCAAGCCATAAGAAGTACCAATAAGTAAGGTATCATTTGCGGTGCTGGCGATTGATTGTACTGAAAGACCTTGAACCGCATCGCTTAAGTCAATTGTCTCTTCGCGACCCCCGGACCTGTTGATTAGCGCCAACCCGTGCCCCCCGATCCAGGCATTTCCTGAATGGTCTATTTCAATCGTACTAAAATATTCAGTAAGGGTATTGTCTAGGGAGAGTATTCTCTTGGAACTTTTCGTTTCCCTATTGAGCAAAAACACCCGATTTGAGCAAACGATCCATGTTTCATTAGCATCATGCCGGATATCTACCACAGGATCATCGATAGACACTTCTTTGAAAATGGTTTCAACACGCGCGGATGTATCAGTTTCCGGATTGTAAATTATTACGCCATCCAAAAATGTCCCAAGCCAGATCAAACCATTCTTATCAATTGAAAGGGTGAGTGACCCATCATTATAAATGTGATCGTAGGCTTTTAAGAGATGCCCGTCATAGCGGTATAGCCCCTTTCTGGTAGCCAGCCAAAGGAAACCCATTTCATCTTGTGCGATGTCCGAGACGGGGATATTAAAAGCATTTTCTCCATCCAATACTCTTTCAACAAAAAACTCATTTTTTAACTGCCCAAACAACAAATTGATTGCTGCTAACGAAATAACTAGGAAGGAAAAATGAAATTTAAATGACCGGGGTGTGCGAATCATCAATGAATTTCGTCTGGTGTCTCATGCATTAAGATAGTCAAAATGATGTTCTTCTATTTAGGGAGCCTCATAGAACCCGGTTTCTGCCCATTTTCCTCCTCTATAGACATTTCCATGCGTCTTGCCCGTCCAATAATTTCACTACTTGCATACTGACCGCTACATATAAAAAAGTGTTAGTCCTTGGTTGATTTGTAATAGCCAATCGTAGAGGCTGAGGCTGACCTTTGCTAGGCAAAGGCGACCATGCTCAAAAACTATCTACAGATCACATTTCGAAGTCTATATCGAAATAAGTTAACATCGCTGATCAATACAGCAGGGCTCGGACTGGCTATTGCCTGTTGCATTCCCTTCTACCACATCATCCAATACGAAACCTCTTTTGACGATTTCCATAAACGGGCCGATAGGATATATCTGGTGATATTGGATTGGTACGGGCGTGATGATGATGGTCATGTCCATTACCCCGCTGCGGATGCGTTGCAAACAGACTTCCCTGATTTTGAACAGATCACGCGTTCCCATGGTCCTGTTTCAGGAAAAATATCCATTGAGCATCCTGATGGGATGTGGCAACTCTTTACTGAAGATCAAATCCGGTATGCCGATCCGCATTTCTTAACCACTTTCGATTTCAAGTCTATTACCCCAATCACTTCTTCCACGTTACAAAAACCCAATGAGGTTTTGCTCACTGCTTCACTTGCCCGGAAGTATTTCTCTGACCTTGAAGTTATCGGGAAGACGATACGACTGGATGATGATACCGAATTGCAGGTTGTTGGCCTTTTGGAAGATCCGCCTCTAAATACGAGCATGCCGTTCCGTATGATTGTTTCTTACTCTACGTTTGATCGTAAGAACAAAGAACGGGATGGTTGGCTATTCGCTGGAGACATCTCAGTGTATGTTACCCTAAGGGAAGGTGATCGCCCTGAACAATTCCGTGAGCGACTGGAGACCTTTACAGAAAAGCATGTTGCCTTTTATAAGGAAGGGATGTATTCCTACAACCTGGAACCCTTGAACAAGATTCACGCCAATCCCGATTTCGGATTCGACACAAATTACTACGCTCCCCCCGAACTTATCTGGCTGCCAGGCTTCTTGGGCATTCTTATCATCGTCATTGCGTGTATAAATTTTGTCAACCTGTCTACCGCGCAGGCAGTGATGTTGGCTAAAGAAACATACATACGAAAAGTGGCAGGTAGCTCGAATGCTCAACTTCTGATACGATTCCTGTTGCAGACTTTCGTGATTGTCCTTACTGCGCTCCTCGTTGGTTTGTTGATTGGATATATACTACTCAACCAGGTGAATCAGTTGTTTGCGGTGGTCAACTATAATCTTACCATTGACTCGAATACACTCCTCCTCCTTGCCTTTCTGGGGCTATTTATTCTGCTTGCCGCTGGTCTCTACCCGGCCCTGATCCTAATCCATCTTAACCCAGCCAGCATATTCCGGGGCAACTTCTATTCAGCCAGGAGCAATTTGCCCGCCGATCTGAGAAAGCTTTTGATTGTTTTTCAAATCAGTTCTTCTCTTATCCTATTGGTGGCCGCTGTTGTTGTTACAATGCAGATCAATTTTTGGAGGGACACCGATCTAAAGTTCCGGACGAACGATATTCTCACATTCCCGATTCCAGCTGATAAATCTTTAAAGAAAGAATCATTAAGAAATGCGCTGCAGAATACATCTGGAATTCAAAACGTTTCGTTTTCTTCATTTTCTCCTTTGCAAGGATATTCTGGTGGAGCCAGTCTTTCAGGAAAAGCAGACAATATGGATGTCCGGATTAACTTCATTGATGAAACGTTTCAGGATGTTTATGCACTTACCCTGATTGCAGGCACCCCTATGCAGGATACCCATCAACCCACTTTATTGATCAATGAGGAACTTGCCCACATTCTTGGATTTCCCCAAGCGCAAGATGCGCTGGGTAATACCATTGACTTCACCGTGCTGTTGGGTGATAGTTTCAAGGCCTCTGTGAGTGGTGTATCAAGAGATTTTGTTAATGGCAACCCAATGGATGCTAAGACACTTCCCTATGCAATGGCCTTTCAGCCTGAAAAAGCAAGCCAGGCTAATGTGGCCCTGATCCCTAATCCACCTCGGGATATTATTGACAGGATTAAAGCAGCTTTTGATCAAGCCTATCCCAACGAAATCTTCTCTCCTGAATTGATGACGACCAAACTTGAAAAAAGTTATGAATTGGAGAGCCTGATTCAAAAGGCGGTGAGTTTTATTTCGGGTCTTTCCATCCTGATCAGTTGCATTGGAACTATTGGGATCATCAACTTTATGGCCGCTCGAAGGCGAAAGGAATTCGGTGTGAGGAAAGTAGCTGGTGCAGACAACAGCGATATCGTAAAAATATTTCTAAAAGAGTTTATCATTTTTACTTTGATTGGCTTTTCAATCGGTGGGCCAATAGTCGCCTGGCTTCTTCAGCATTGGCTTCAAAATTACCCCCATCACCTAACGCTGCATGCAGGATACTTTTTGGTTGCTTTATTAGCTCTTACGGTAATTACGGTAATTACCATTTTGGGTCAGGTACATAGAGTGTCAAATGTCAATCCTGCAGAGATTTTGCGCACTGAGTAGAGGCAAAGCTAGTTAGCGAGCTGCTGTTCATTGTCCGTCTATTTTCTGATCACCCTTACAAGCTTCAAGATCAAGGGTCTGAGAAATAAATAAATCGCGGCTGAAATCAGTAAGAACACACCACCAACAACCACGGGCAGCACACCACCAACAAAGTAGGTCAACCCAAGTATGAAACCCAAAAAGCACTCGGCTCGATAGGTGGGAAAAAATAAGGCAAGGCCAAAAAGAATGAACGGAACGTTACCAGAAAATTCCTCCACGCTATACTGAATGGATAATCCCAATACAACGGCAAATATTAATGCACTCGAAAATCCAATCAGTGCGTTCCTCGGAAAGGGAATTGAAGCTGATGCTGTAAATAATCGCTTCCCTACTCTAAAAAGTAAGAACCAGGTCATCATGGGAATGCTCAATGCTCCCCATACATTCGATACCAAAGGCATGTTTTTGTCGGCTAGAAAATAATGACTGGGTATACCGCCATGAAAATACTGCCACAACAACAGGCTAGATAACGCTACCGTGATACTGACTGTAGCCCATATCCTGAAGTGAAAGTAATTGTGTTTGGTAATCATATTTTTCATTGCCTCATTAATGTGCCGATTTGAGCAATAAACGAGTACTAATCACCTTTCGGCTTCCACGGTATCAGCGCACTCGTCCGCTTCTTATACTCCTGAAAAGCAGGATTCTCTTTATACTTCGCCTCCAGCATGGGTACACCTGACACGAAGCCCAGAAGAAATGTAATCGTGACCGGACCGATGATGAAATATACGCTTCCCTCTATCGGTATGGTGATTAGAAAAATACTCCACCACATCAGAATCTCACCAAAGTAGTTGGGATGGCGGGAATACTTCCACAAACCAGTCTG
>JANNAZ010000261.1:0-2590 GCA_031384895.1 Cyclobacteriaceae bacterium
CTTAGGCACGCTTGAAAAGCTAGGCATCTTCTTCGGCATGGGCGTGGTGTCCGGCACCATCGGCATCACCTATGCCCATGAACTCATGCACCAAAAATCCAAACTGGAACGTTGGCTAGCCGATCTTCTGATGGCCTCCGTCCTCTATTCCCACTTCCGCTCCGAACACCTGCGCGTCCACCACGTCCATATCGGCACCCCCAAAGATGCCGTCACCGCCCGCTATAACGAAGGCTTCCACCGCTATTTCCCCCGCGTGCTGTGGCAATGCGCCCGCTCCGCATGGCATGTCGAATCCGCAATGCTGGCCCGCAAAAACCTGCCGCCCACCCACAAATCCAACCCCTTCTGGCGCTACGCCGCCCTGCAACTCACCATGCTCACCCTCGCAGGCCTGCTCGGCGGCTGGCAAGGCATCGCCCTCTTCGCCTTCCAGGCCTTCATCGCCGTCTGGCAGCTGGAATTGGTCGATTACGTCGAACATTACGGCCTGACCCGCCGCCACCTTGGCGCTGGCAAATACGAACACGTCCTGCCCCGCCATTCGTGGAACGCCGCGCACAAGGCCTCCAACTGGCTGCTGATCAACCTGCAACGCCATTCCGACCACCACTACAAACCCGACCGCCGCTTCCCCCTGCTGCAAAGCCATGACGAACACGCCGCCCCCCAACTCCCCTACGGCTACCCGGTGATGACCGCCCTCGCCATGGTGCCGCCCCTGTGGAAACGCGTGATGAACAAACGCGTGCGCGCGTGGAGAAAACAAAACTACCCCGACATCACAGATTGGCAGGCGTATAATAAGGGGCTGAATGCGGTGGGGTGAGCAAGTCGCTGCAACAAAGGCAATTTACGGCGCTTGCTCGGAAGGGACGTTTTGTGGATAAGTTGGGAAATGATTTAACGGTGACATTTTGAAAAGATATTCATGACTACGCTTCCCAATCCGAAGTTTACTATCTCAGCAACTTTTCTGGGGCCTGTGTTTTCCCTCAATGGTGAGCTGACGAAGAACGCACAGAATCTTGTCTTTGCACGCAATGGAACAGGAAAGTCGTTCTTAAGCCGGGCGTTCCGTTATCTTGATCTTCATGGCCAGAAAGCGCTTTTGACCGATGCGCCGCGCAATCTCGTCTCCGACGAGTCGCCTGATGGTAAAGGCACATTTTGCTTTGGACGCGGCACAAAGGTGATGGGATCACTCCAGCTCGAAAAAGTCAGCGATCAGACCACCTTGCAGCTAGAAGAAACTATCTTTCATGTGTTTTCAGAGGATTTTGTTCATGAAGAACTGCGGGAGCTGGAATACAATCTCAACGGTGAAATCGAAAACCAGATTTCTGTTGATAGCACGAATATTCAACTGAAAGACGCGCAAGAGGCGGTTACTAAAGCAGAAAGTACGGCGCAACGCGCATCTGAGGCCCTTAAGGAAGATTTTGATAAGGAGAAAGCTGTTCAGCTGAGTGATAAGGCGGGGGTCCGAAAGCAGCTGAAGGAGTATGTCTCACTAAGCTTTGAAAGTCTGCTGACGGAGTATTCAGAAAAGCCTGAGCCGCCGAAAAAGAGCTTCGCTGACATTCTTAAGGACCTTGATAGCCTCAAGGCCATACCCGCTGAACCGGTGTATCCAGAGGCCATAGATACCATTAGCTTTGATGATATCGATTTGAGCGCCCTTGGGGCAAGCCTCAACAAAGTAACGTCGCCCTCGAGCGTTTCGGAAATAATAAAACACAAGATCGATTCGCATCTAGAATTCTACAAGACTGGCGTTGATATCATTAATCAGGAACATCCTGCCTCTTGCCCGTTCTGCGAGCAGGGCATTACAGGGCCAGACCCAAAAGCCGTGATCGATGCGTATGTTGATTACTTTTCCGATGAAGAGGAGAAGCATAAATCGGAGCTTCGCCGTTTTTACGGAACTTTGAACAACAAAGAAAAGCAGCTCGGAGAAGCTGAAATCAAGCTGGCGCGCCAGAAATCACGCTATGATACCCTCAAGGCCTATCTTCCTTCTATGAAGGAAAAATCGCTTGCTGAGTGGGAGAACGCGATCAAGTCGGCAACTGAGGCTGTCTCTTCGCTCAAGAGCGCAATTGAGGCCAAGGCAAAGAGCCTTAGCGTTCCGGCGTTACTTCCGGATGGAGATCTCTCCATACGGATTGGTGTAATCAATCAGATCATACTGGACAACAATAAGTGCGTCGATGAACTAAGCCGGGCTATTTCTAAGTCCGATGATGAGCGCAAAGATTTACAGCGGCAGGCGTGCGGCGTCTTCAAGGTAGAGTTCGCCATTGCAAGGTGGCAGGACATAGAAGCTCTAAGGATGCTCAAGAAGGATGTGATGGACAAGGCAGCTGTACTTGTAGCTTTGGAAAAGTCGAGCCCTTCCACAAATGCGCGTGCAAGGGTGGCGGACACCTTTAAGCTTCTACTAAAGGATTTCTTTGGCGAGAAATACGTCTTCGATAAAGATACCTTCGTCCTTAAGCGCGGCACCCATGAAATGACGCGCGGGCCGCATCGCACCCTCAGTGACGGGGAGAAGACCGCAATTGCTTTTTGCTATTTTGTGGCC
>JANNAZ010000287.1:0-2782 GCA_031384895.1 Cyclobacteriaceae bacterium
TGGTGCTGACCTCCAACGTTGGCAACCAAATCCTTGCCGTCACGCTCAACGCTGCAGGGGTCATGACCAACTTCCAAGGCGGGTCAGTTACCGGCGTCGAATCCGTGACGGCCGATCTTGGTGGCGGTACTGATACCTTGAGTTACACCGCTCCTGGTGGCGTCACGGTCAATCTGGTCAATGGAACCGCGACGGGTTTCACCTCGATCGCCGGCATCGAAAACGTCAACACCAACGGCGGCAGCGACACCGTGACCGGCGATGGTAATAATAACGTACTCAATGCTGGCGGCGCAGCCGACATCGTTAACGGCGGCGACGGCAACGACACCATCAATGGCGGGGCCGGTGACGACACCATCAATGGCGATGCCGGCGACGATACCATCACCTACGCGATCGGCGGCGGCGCTGACACCGTGGATGGTGGCGCCAATACCGACCGGCTAAACATCATTACCACCGTCATTGCCAACGACACGCTGGATGTCATCGTAAACGCTGCTGGCGTGGTCACTTCGATTGAAGGTGGTTCAGTAACGAGTGTAGAAGCCATCAACGTCAACCTGGGTCAAGGTTTTGACAGGATTTCGTATGCGGGATCCGCAATTGGCGTCACCGTCAACCTAGCGGGGGTTCCGTCAGCCACTGGGTTGGCTTCACTAGCCAATACCGAGGACGTTACGGGTACGGCCCAAGCTGATACGTTGACGGGTAACAATCTTGCCAATATTTTCAACGGCGGGGCCGGTAACGATCTCATGAACGGCGGTCTTGGCAACGACGACTTGTTAGGCGAGGCCGGCTTAGATACCTTCACCTACGTGATGGGAGGCGGCGCTGACAACGTGAATGGTGGCAGCCAATCCGACACGCTAAACATCATTACCGCCGGCAATGCCAACGACCAGCTGGATGTCATAGTAAACGGTGCTGGCGTGGTCACTTCGATTGAAGGTGGTGTAATAACGAGTGTAGAAACCATCAACGTCAACCTGAGTACCGGTAATAACACGATTACGTATGCGGGATCCGCAAGTGGCGTCACCGTCAACCTCGGGGGGCTAGGGGCGCCGGTGGCAGCTACTGGGTTGGCTTCAGTAATCAATACCCAGAACGTTATTGGTACGGCCCAAGCTGATACATTGACGGGTAGCAACGCTGTCAATATTCTCAACGGCGGTGCTGGAGCTGACACCATCAATGGTGCTGGCGGTAACGACACCATCAATGGCGGGACCGGCGGCGATACGCTGATCGGAGGTATCGGTTCGGACACCATCGATACCGGTGCGGCCAACGACGACGTGGTCGATCTCATCCAATTCACTGCAGCCGGCACCGCCGAATTTGGCGACACGATCAACAACTTCGATGCCAATGGCACCGTCGATCGTGTCGAGTTCGGCGGCTCGCTCAACACGCTGTTCGATAATGGCACCAACGACGACAACATCCAATTCGTCTCGGGCGACGGCGCCAACGGCGGCAACACCGCAGTCAATCTGGGTGTCACCGAAGCGCTGTTCCTCAACGGCGCCAACGGCGAGGGGGTGACCAACGGGAGTCTTGATAATGCAGGGGCAGTGGCAACGGAGTTCAACGCGGAGTTCGCCCTGACCGCGCTAAATAATCAAGCCACGTTGCTGGTGATCAACGACACCAACGACACCAGTGCTGCTGTCTGGCGATGGGTTCAGAACACGGCCCCTGGTGGCAATACCGCGGAGATCGATGCGAACGAGCTGGTGCTGATCGGCGTCGTCAACGCCAATGCTACGGTTACTACCGCGAGCTTCGACTTCTTCTAAAGCGCACGCGATTCACACCGGGCGGCGGCTTGTCCGCCGCCCGGTGTGGCCGACCGCGATCGCGCCTTCTGGGCGTCAACTCTGTTTCCTGCCGCGCCTGATCAGGCGCGGCAGTTGCACATAGGGCCTGCATCGTCTTGAGGGCGTCAGTTATCTCGCGCCCAGGCGAAGGGTCAACATCACAGTGTTGGCGCATCACGCGTAGCGCGATGCGTTGCGGCCTCACTAAAGCAGCGACCGTCACCAAACTACCTCCGGAAATCTTGGCGCGAGACGCCATGCGTTCGCCGCCTGGCAAGAGAGGCGGCTTGTGCCCGATTGATGGAGAGCACGACCTCACGCGATCAAAATTCTATAAAAGCTGGACTTAAACGCTAGATCATTAGAAGCTGTTCGAGCAAACATCGTCTTCCGTTTATCCATCACAAAGGAGTGTATGCCGATGAGCGAACCCAAAGATGCCCCTATCGCGTTGAATGTCCGGTTGAGCCCCTCTGATCCCTCAGCGCACCCGCGTGTGACGAACTATACCAATGTTGGCATGGCGCAAGGGGTTGCCTATCTCGATTTTGGCTTCATCGAACCGGCGTTGCTTGACGCTGTCTCGAAAATGGCCAAGGACGGCCCCGCAGCCCCGAAGCGATTGGACGGTCACATGGTTACCCGTGTTGCGATGGACGTCCTTGCGCTCGCGCGTCTGCACCAGCAGATTCGGCAGGTGCTCATCGGTTTACAAGGCGCAATGAAACCGAAGGCGAAAGGATTGGAATAAGGGGGTAGGCTACCCGTTCTCAGAGGGAAACATATGAATGGATCTCTAGCTTCCGTATCCGGCATGTCCACTCCAACAACCGATTTCACGAACGAACCGTCCGATCTGCGCCAAGCCCTGGGCGCCTGTCGCAGCTCCTTTCTGACCATCGCGTTCTTTAGCCTCTTCGTGAATTTGCTGATGTTAGTGCCGACGCTCT
>JANNAZ010000315.1:0-3858 GCA_031384895.1 Cyclobacteriaceae bacterium
AAAATATCGCCCTTTGTGGTCGTGGGGTGTCATACACCTTAAGGTGTAGGACACCCCAAGGTTAGCTTTTCCCTTGCCAACCGTTGGCAATTCACTATTATTGATATGAGTTTTCCAACCTCTAACTCAGCTCCGATGAAAAAATTCATTCTGATCCTTTGGCTTATACCATTGCTCTCCGGAGCCCAGTCCGCTCAGAAAATTGCCCGTATCGATTCAGTGCTCACCTACTTGCATCAACGTGAACTGTTCAACGGCACTGTGCTGATCGGTGAGAAGGGGAAGATATTGTACAATAAGGCCTTTGGAATTTCCAATCCCCTTACCCGAGAACCATTGACTACAACGTCGTCATTTAACCTGGCTTCTGTTTCCAAGCAGTTCTACGCAATGATGATTATGATTCTTAAAGAGCAAGGGAAGCTGGCCTATGATGACGCGGTACAGAAGCACGTTCCGAATTTCCCGTACCCGACGATTACCATTCGTCACCTTCTTAATCAAACTTCCGGGCTTCCTGAATACTTTGAAATTGCCCAGGGTCAGATGACGCTGCTGGATACGCTCACCAATGCGTCCATGATGAGTATGCTGGCCAAGCTCAAGCCTCCGTTGGTCTTCCAGCCTGGCGAAAAATGGCAATACTGCAACACGAATTACACTACGCTAGGTTCTGTCGTTGAGTTGGCCTCAGGCACGACTGCAGACAAATTCTTTCAGCAGTATATCGCAAAGCCGCTGAAGATGAATGACACCTATGTCTATCAATTGAAAATGAAATCCTACCCGAAATCAAGGGTCTTCGGCTTCCGGGTGGAGGGAGGTAAGCCGGTCTTGAATGATTTGGTTCCCTTCGATGGTATTGTTGGGGATGGGAATGTCTATTCTTCAGTAGAAGACTTGTACAAATGGGACCAGGCGTTGTATACAGAGAAACTGGTGAAGAAGAGTACGTTTAAGGAGGCAATTACTCCAGGTAAACTTAACAACGGGGAACCAACCAAGTATGGATTTGGCTGGGGTATTATTGAGCCGGGCAAGATCCTAGCACACACGGGAGGATGGGTTGGCTTTGGAACCGTGATTGTTCGCTACATCGACAAAAATCAAACGGTGATCGTTCTTGGAAACTCATCCAGTTTCATCGGCCAGGGGGCCGTTAAGAATATCTGGGAGGGGAAACCCGTGAAACTTCCTGTCACCCACCTGATTGCCAACATTCAATTGATTGATGGCACTGGGCTGCCTGCAGTGAAGTCAAATGTTCGGATCGTCGATGACCGGATTCGTGATTTTGGTGACCTTACACCTTATCCAAATGAAGCAGTAACAGATGGAAATGGAAGGGTGTTGGCTCCCGGGTTCATAGACAGTCACAGTCACCACGACTGGGGGTTGAGTGATAAACCCAACTGCATCGCCGCAACCAATCAGGGAATTACCACAATCGTTGTTGGTCAGGATGGAAGTTCCACGGCCATTGATACTATCAAGGCCCGAATGAAAGCGCGGCCAGTAAGTGTTAACATCGCGACCTATACGGGTCATGCAACGCTGCGAAGCCAAGCGATGAATGACCTGGCCAGAAATGCGACACAAGGGGAAATTGATTCGATGAGCAAAATGCTATCGCAAGAAATGGACATGGGCTCTTTAGGTCTCGCCACGGGCCTGGAGTACGAAGCTGCCTTCTACTCAAACCGCGACGAAGTAGTGACCCTCGCCAAAGCTGCTGCCGCAAGAGGCGGCCGATACATCAGTCACATGCGCAGCGAAGATCAGAACATAGAAAACGCAATTGACGAGATCATCACCATCGGACGGGAAGCCAAAATACCTGTTCAGATTTCACACTTCAAGATTGCCATGCGCAGCAAGTGGGGTACCTCGGCAAAGATCATCGGGCAATTGGAGCGGGCTCGCCAGCAGGGCGTGAACATTACAGCAGATGTCTACCCTTACACCATGTGGTCTTCTACGCCTCGGGTATTGTTTCCCAAGAAAGACTTTGACAACTTGGCCAGCGCCGAATTTGCAACCCGGGAATACTTTGATCCTGCTTCGTCGGTGATGATGGACTATCCTTCTAACAAAAGTTATGAAGGAAAGACTGTGACTGAAATCGGTAAGCTCAACAATGAATCCCCTGCACAAGCGCTATTGCGTATTATCCGGGAGACTTCTGCACCCGGCATGGGTGGAGCCATTGTAGCAACATCCATGAGCGAAGAAGACATTTCCAATTTTATCCGTTGGGAGCATTCCAATATTTGCTCTGACGGCGCCATCGACGGTCATCCGCGTGGTCATGGTGCGTTCACCCGCGTACTCGGGCGTTATGTCCGAGAGCAGAAACTGATTCCTATGGAGAAGGCCATTTACAAAATGACAGGACTCACCGCCGAAAATGTTGGAATTACAGATCGTGGACTTATCGTTCGGGGATATTTTGCCGACCTCGTCCTGCTGAACCCGGCTACTGTCATTGACAATGCAACGATCACAAACGCCACAGCACTTTCAAAAGGGATTGATATGGTGTGGGTCAATGGGAAGGCCGTTTTCGACGGAAAGAAGCAAGTAGATAATTTCCCGGGTCGCTTCGTTGAACGTGGCAAATATGTATTTTCGGAACCCTAACTCTGAACTCGGAACGCTGAACCCTGAATAAAGATTGTGCAAGTAAATTCCAATCGACTACTTGACCGTATCTTTCGGATGAACACCATCGGTGCACTTGCCGGAGGTGGCAACTGCCGTCTGGCATTGTCGGATGAAGACAAAGCGGCGCGCGACCTGCTTGTCGACTGGATGCGAGAGGAAGGTCTTGAAATCAAAGTTGATGAGTTGGGGAATACATATGGTATTAGAGCGGGTAAGTCAAGTCAGCCTGCACTCGCAATCGGCTCTCATCTCGACACCGTTTCAACCGGCGGCAACTATGATGGTACATATGGCGTGCTCGCCGGGTTGGAAGTTGTTTCGGTATTGAATGAAAATAGGGTCATTACGGATCGCCCCCTGGTTCTGATCAATTTCACCAACGAAGAAGGTGCCCGGTTCGCGCCCGATATGATGGGAAGTCTGGTGGTGTCTAAGCCACATCTAAGGGATGAGATATGGAAGTCGGTTGCATTGGACAATGAGAAAGCCAGCATCCAGAGTGAACTTCAACGTATTGGCTACCTGGGTACTGTGCCATGCGGTTCTATTCCGGTTGAATATTACCTCGAACTGCACATTGAGCAGGGCCCCATCCTGGAACAGGAGCGAGTCAACATCGGTGTCGTGGAAAAAGTGCAGGGTATTTATTGGACCGAATACATCCTTCGAGGCCAGGCAGCCCATGCCGGCACAACGCCGCTTGCAAACCGAAAAGATTCCGGCCTGCTTGCATCAAGAGTAAATTTATTTCTTCGTCAACTTGCCGAGGAAACCCCGGGCCAACTGGGAACGATCGGACTGATGGAGTTTTATCCGAATGTCATCAATGTGGTTCCTGAGCGCGTGAGGTTCATCACCGATCTAAGAAACCCGGATCTCGCACTCTTGCAGGAGACGCAGAAAAAGTTGGATGCATTTCTTGCCGAGGAGGCAAGGAAGGGAGGTGTCAGTGTAGATCGAAGTGAACGTGTTCGGTTGGCTCCGGTTGATTTTTCGTCAGAAGTTCTCGAGCAAATCACTTCCGGCAGCGATCAACTCGGCCTCTCATCTAAACGAATGGTTAGCGGTGCGGGCCACGACGCCCAGATGATGGCGGCCGTCGCGAAAGCAGCGATGATATTTGTCCCCAGTGTCGATGGAATCAGTCATAACGTCAAGGAGTACACGGCCCCCGAAGACCTTGCCAACGGCGCC
>JANNAZ010000345.1:0-5736 GCA_031384895.1 Cyclobacteriaceae bacterium
GCGCTGCCCTTTGCAACCTCAGTTTCCTAATCAATTCATTCACGGCTATTCCTGTCAATCCCGACACCTTCCGGTACAACTGCACTCTGCTCATACCAATATCCTCCGCCAGCGACTCCACACTCAACTGCTCATCACTGAGGCGCTCCAGTATCTTCTCCTTCACATTGTTCAAGAACTGCTCATCCGCCGATAGCACGTCTACCCGCGGTCCTTCGGTCATCAACTCGGCTCGCAGCCTCTCCCGCAACTTCTGCTGCCGGCTCACTCCGTTCCGCACCTTGAGCAACAGTTCCTGCTTGTTGAAGGGCTTGGTCAGGTAATCATCCGCACCGCTCTGTAGTCCACTCAGCTTGCTGTCTTCACTCGACTTGGCTGTCAACAAGATCAGCGGGATATGGCTCGTTCGGATATCTTTCTTGATCTTCTCTGTCATCTCCATCCCGTCCATCTCCGGCATCATCACGTCGCTGATAATCAGGTCGGGAATCTCAGTAGTTGCTACTTCAAGTCCTTGCTTACCGTTCTCAGCCTGGAGGAAATGGAATTCATTGCCCAACGAATCAATAATGAACGCACGCAGATCCGCATTGTCCTCTACAACCAGCACGTGAGGTTTACCTGTATCCACTTCATCATTTAATATTGGATATTCAATATTCGATATTCCCTTGGTCGGCTGTTGGCTATTAGTCCCGATGGCTATCGGGATTGGCTCTTGGCTTGTGGCAACAAGCGTTGAAGGTTCTTCTACCGAAGCAATTGATATCTCAATAGGCAACGCGACCGTAAACTCACTTCCCTTTCCGGGCTCACTCTTCACCGTGATGGTTCCTCCCATTAATGCAACCAATTCTTTGACGAGCGACAACCCGATCCCCGTCCCCACTTCCTTGTGCGCTTCGCTCACCTGGTGGAAGCGTTCGAAGATCTTCGATTGCTGGTCAAGTGGGATGCCGATGCCGGTGTCTGAGACCCAAAGAACTAACTGTTGGCTATTGGCTGTTGGGTGTTGGCTTGATTGGGCTTCGGCCTTCACTGTGACTGCGCCACTCGATGGAGTGAACTTTATAGCATTGTTGATTAAGTTGATCAGGATTGTTTCCAGCTTGTCTTTATCAAACACCGCTGGAATTGATGTTGAGGGCACCCTGATATCCAGGGTCAGGTTCTTCTGCCGAGCAAATGACTCAAAAGAACTAGCCACAGCGCGAATGTGGGAATAGACCTCTCCCTCTGACTTCTCCACTTTCAAACTTCCCGATTCAAGCTTCGCCAGATCCAGGAGTTGGTTGATAAGTCTGAGCAGCAAATCAGAATTGCGCTGTACAAGTTTGAGTCGCTTAATTACCTCGGGGTCATCTTTGAACCGATCCAGAAGCGCTTCCACAGGTCCTTTAATCAGCGTGAGCGGCGTACGGAACTCGTGGGAGATGTTGGTGAAGAAGGAGGTCTTCACCCGATCCACTTCCATCGCTTTCTCCAGCTGGATATGTTCCTTTTCCTTTTCTACCTCAGCAATTTTCAGATTGGCTTTCAGCCTTTCTCGCTGTACAATTGTTCGCCTTGCTAACAGCAAAAGGCCAACAACCAACAGCCCATATCCGGTATACGCCCACCAGGTACGCCACGGTGGAGCAAGGATCGTAATGCCAAGCACGGTCTCCTTGTCACTCCAGATCCCGTCGCTATTGGTGGCCTTGACTTTGAATGTATAATGGCCGGGATCGAGATTCATGTAAGAGGCTGCTCTGTTTTTCCAGTCAGTTTGGATCCAATCTCTATCAATACCCTCAAGCTTGTAGGCATAGAGGTTGAGTTCAGGATTGGTTAATTCCAGAGCGACGAATTCAAGTGCAAATAGATTGTGAGTATGGTCGAGCACCAATTCCGAAAGTGAGATTATGCTTCGGGGAACAATGAAATCATTCTCGCCATAAGGATGTCCTTCAATAATTGCCGGTTTGCTATTAACTAGTAGTCCTGAGATGAGGGGTTGAAGCTCTAATTTGCTAGGCTGATACGACAACGGATCAAATACCACAAAACCATTGGTCGTCGGGAAGGCCATGATGCCATCTTCGGATTTAGCTGAAACATAACCATAAGGATTTTCTCCTATGTACCCATCTTCCCTTCTAAAAATCCGAGAGGTTTCATTTTTGCGATCGTAACAAATTAGTCCATTTACTCCGGTTGCCAGCCAAAGGCGCCCAATACCATCTTCTTCAATAGCGGAAATAGGCTGTCCCTTCAGCCTTAGCACATTTCTAAATTCGTAATGCCCATCCTTTCTATGGCCCTCCCAAAGGCCATCACCTATTGCGCCAATCAATAGGGTACCATCCGTTGCTTTGGTAACCACTTCACTACCGTGCTCGAAAATGTGTTCAACTTGGTTTCCATACAATAAGTCCAGCCCTTCTCGTGTTAAAACCCATAAGGAGTCCATACCTTCAGGATAGCAAAGTCTCATGATGCCCTCTCGAATTGTGGCCCGATCATTTGGACTATTCGTGAAATGTAGAACTGTATCAACGGCGTTTCCCTTGGAGAGAATTACTTTATCCAGGCCCGACCTAACGGCTCCTGCAAGATGGTGTACCCAAAGGTTCTGTTGTTCATCTTCAAGCACCCACGGCAGTATAAATCCACTATCGCTTATGGTATTACTATTTTGGGGATCGTGATGGAGTTCCAGTACGATCCGGTCCTCTAGCATTTCCGTGATCGGATTGATTGGGATTTTGAAAATGGAAGAACTATCCTGGGAAATTAGCCAAAGGACATTTTTGCCACCGGAAATACCATCAATTCCTCTAAAATTTCTGGACTTGCCTTTAAGGTCAATTTGCTGAAACTTCAACGCAGCAATGGAACCTCTACGAATGTCCGCACTCCAAAGACCGGAACTTACAGTCGCCGCAATGAGATGGTCAGTTTTTCTTCCATCAAGAAATTCCAATCCCGATAAATGGCTTGTACCAATTTTGTAATTATGAAAATCAACCCTCTTGCTGATTAGCTGGCTCAAACCCTTCTCAGTTAGTACCCATACATTGTTATCTCGATCAACCGCTAGTTTGATTACAGCATTGCTAGGTAAACTGTAGGGATTCGCAGGATCTTCGCCATAAAGAGTAGATTGACCTGAAGATGGATCACAGCGAAGTACCCCCTTACCTTCGCTAACCATCCAAAAAATACCGTTCCTATCCATTTTAATACCGACCAAAGTCTGGTCCAGAATTAAACTGTATGGAACCTTAAACTTCTGTAATACAGAAAATGAAGAGTCGGTTTCAATTATAGACCAATGCGCGTCAGGAAAGATTCTCGAATCTATCTTTTCACTGTAAATGACAAACCAATAATTCTTTCCGTCAAAGAATATTTCGTCTCGATTGTATCCTCCGCCCCCGTAAAAAAGAGTAGAATCGCTTGCAACGGGCCAGGGGCGGCTAAATGCTTTCATTGATTTATCAAATTTCCATATGCCCTCGCGCGTATTTAGGATCAGGTATTTTCCTCTATCGAGAATCTTGTAGTAATAATTCCTGTTGGCACTTGCTAAATCATCTTTACCAGCATTGAAATGCTTCTTCAATTCTCCGGTGTCAGGAATAAAGTTATAGAGCCCCTTCCCTCGAGTCCCGATCCACAGACTTGACTTATCCCCAGCCATGGATCTGATATTTGGAAACCTTTCGGGGCCAAGTTTATATGTTATGAACCCATCCTTTTCAAAATCATATCTGCAAATACCCGGTTTCGTCGACAGCCACCCCCCACTTGAAATCCACAAGTCGCCCGCACCATCAACATTTAAGTTTAAGAAATCTGTAGGCTTCAAATGAAGGCCAAGAGAATCTTCATGATCCTCCTCATAGTTTTTCGTTGCGTACCCGTCAAAACGAACCAATCCAGTCTGGCCACTGGTCCATAAATAGCCCCGGCCGTCTTGTACCAACTCTTCCGAATATACCGCCTGACCATTTTCGGCAGTAAAGGTTCTCCAACGATTTGCAGGCTGCGCCTGTGCAACCAATGCAATAAACTGCATCCCTAAACAGAAAAGAATAGCGACCCGATACCTCATTGAGCCGAGGCGTTGATCATGGATTGAGTTTATTGAACCGCTCATTTCTACGTTGTCAAATGCACGTCACCCTTAACTCTTCGTCGGCACGGATCCCAGTGTCGGTTTATTAAAATCCAATTCAATGGTGGGTATGTCCCAGTAGTCCATGTAGTTGTATTCAATGTAACAAGGGTATGCGCCCGGGAGTCCATCCGCTTCAGGGTCATATACCGCAGCCGGTACCATAATCTTTGCACCTGTTCTTCCGCCACCCTGGCTTTCCGGTGCGATAACTCCCCACCGGCGTGCATCATAAAATGCTACCCCTCTCAGGAAGAGGCCAATCCTCCGCTCAATTCTCAATTCCTCAAGGGCCTGGGCCTGAGTAAGCCCGGTGCCAGATACCAACCCAATACCTGCCGCCTGATAAGCGCGAACTGCATCTACATAAGTCAATCCCTCATCTGTGTTGCCCATCCGGATCTTGGCCTCAGCCAGCATCAGCTGGTTTTCTTCATAGGTGGGAGTTATTGGCCATTGCCCAAGGTTCTGTGCCGTGGCAAAAGAGCCACCTTCCTCAATGTCTACAAATCCATAGCGCGTTCCGAAAGTCCATCCCCGACCCTGTACGTTTACATAGGGCTCTGACAGAATATGGAAATTCTTGTTGAGGCGAGAATCGCCAGGCTTGAATTCCTGTATCAGTCGCTCACTTGCAAGCATGAATGCATTGGCATCGTTGCAATTTTGGTAAGGATGGAATCCAGCGGTTAAGCCATTTAAATCATTCGGGGTCATCCCCAGGGTAAAAATATTATCTGAACTTTGAAGCCCGGTGCTGGCCAGGGCCACGATATTCGTCCAGTCCGTAGGGGTCATATCGGTAATCTTCTTCGCAACGAGGATGTTTCGCGCTTTATAGGTGTTGATCATTCGCGTCCACATGTCCGGAGAAACAATTTTAGCATTATCATTGAAGTCGGGGACTATTGATGTCATGATCTCGTTGTACGAGTCATCTTGCGGCAGTGAGGAAAGAATAGACAATGCCTCATCAAAATTCCTGGTTGCTTCGGCCATGACGGAAGGTCTGTCTACATAGTTGCCATTTGACTTTCCAAATTCATTCACAATGAGGCCCGAGATGTACATGGAGCCTACACGGGAGTACATATACCCTTTCCACCAGAGCGCCCACGTCTTCAACGTCTTCTTTTTTGTGTCAGCATTTTTTGTAAATCGAATTGTGCTCGAGGGGTCATCCAGGGTGGCCATGAGTTTGTTTGCCATGGCAATCGCCAGGTAAGCCCCGCTCCACTCGACGGCAAATGGCCAACTCCCATTGCTCCTTGTGTTGAAGCTCTGCAGCTGTTGCTTCTGCGAAATGCCTGGATAGAGTGCATGCTGATAAGATTGACCATTGGGGATTACTATCTTTGAGTATTGCTCGCACCAACGGCCAGTCACATCTCCCCATGGGTTATCGGTTTCGTCTCCCATCGCGCTGTGATGCACAACACTGGTAGCTGTTGCGCAACGTTCTTGGAAAAAAGCTGTTGATAACTGATGCCCTGATTCTGATTTTTTACTTTTCAGCAACGCTGGTGTGCACAGTTTTGTTGATAACTCACATCACGACCCGAAATTTCTCTTTC
>JANNAZ010000372.1:0-5498 GCA_031384895.1 Cyclobacteriaceae bacterium
CGCTTACTCACAACTTGGCGACCAGAAAATGGCGGACGCCTATTTTACGAAAGCAAGAGTTGTGTGCGATTCTGTCGGGAATGCCACCACAAAGGGTCAGTTCTTTATGGCGTACATTCCATTTCTTCTGGAGAACAGGCGGAGTACTGAAGCCAAGGTAAATGCGAGGGAACTACTGAAACTGGGTATTGAAAACAACAGCATCCTCAAGCAGGCAGCAGCAAACTATTTGAGACAGGTGTTTGAGGCGCAAAATCAAATTGACAGCGCATACTACTATTCAAGAATGGAATCAGAACTCAATAATCTGATAAACAGTCAGAAGAACAAGAATAAGATTCAAGCCCTGGCCACCAATGAGCAGCTCCGTAGTATGGAGGAAGAAAGTAAAAGAGCCACTTACGAAAATCAACTAAAGGTTTACGGATTATTAAGTGCCCTTAGTGTATTCTTGATCATTGCCTCGCTCCTGTACCGAAACAATCGCCAAAAGCAAAAGGCGAATACCGTTTTGGAGTTAACACTTTCGAGCTTAAAGTCAACCCAATCCCAGCTCATTCAATCCGAAAAAATGGCCTCCCTGGGTGAACTCACCGCCGGCATTGCTCACGAGATTCAGAACCCCCTCAACTTCGTCAACAACTTCTCGGAAGTAAGCAAAGAACTCCTCGACGAAATGACCGCCAACCTGGCATCCGGCAACTTGCAACCTGCAACTGAAATTGCTCGTGATGTCAAGCAGAATCTCGAAAAGATTCTCCACCACGGCAAGCGCGCCGACGCTATCGTCAAAGGCATGCTCCAGCACAGTCGCAGCAGCAGCGGGGTGAAAGAGCCTACGGATATCAATGCCCTGGCAGATGAATATTTGCGTCTCGCCTATCATGGATTGCGGGCAAAGGATAAATCGTTTAATGCGACAATGAAAACGGACTTTGATTCCAGCACCGGCAATATCAATGTGATCCCCCAGGATATCGGTCGTGTTGTACTCAATCTGATTACCAATGCGTTCTATGCGGTCACCGAGAAAAAGAAACAGAATCCAGAAAACTATGAACCCACCGTAACAGTCAGCACCTCCCTCTCCCAGCCTGCCCCGATGACTATCGGGGGAGAGGGCCGGGGTGAGGCCCGGGTCGAAATCCGTGTCTCCGACAATGGCAACGGCATCCCCTCCCACATCAAAGACAAGATCTTCCAGCCCTTCTTCACCACGAAGCCCACCGGGCAGGGAACTGGATTGGGGTTGTCATTGAGTTATGATATTGTGAAGGCGCATGGCGGGGAGTTGAGTGTAGAAACAAACGAAGGTGCAGGCAGTGTGTTCATCATCCAATTACCCTCTTAACTCCCTAGCGTGAAAAGTAAAATCTTTCTGACATCGTGGCTGTTGCTTTTAGGGTCGGCCCTATTGGCGCAGAACCGGTTTATCGACAGCACCCGGACGCAGCTGCACATGGCTCGCCACGACACTACACGCGTGTTATTGCTGTCCGACCTGTGCTACTTTTTCCGTTACACGAACATTGATTCTGCCATGTACTATGGCGAAAAAGCATTGGCGCTCGCTGAACAAATTTCATTTAAACGGGGAATATCTTCCGCTCTAAACAAACTGGGCCTCGCCTATCGGGAAAAAGGCGATTTACCCAAATCGCTAGCCTTGCAGTACAAAGCCCTGAACATCGCAATAGAAAACAACTATTTGCTCGAGCAGGCAAATTGTTACCGGCGGATTGGCCATGTGTACCGGGACCTGCGCGATTTTCCCAGCGCCCTTCATTTTTCACAATTGGCCTTGCGGACAAGCCTCCGCATTCACGATAAGCGAGGTGAAGCCATAGAATACATGAATTTCGCCATCACCTATGTGGACATGGGAAAGTCGGACTCAGCCTTGTACTATGCCGATAAGGGCCTTCTCGACATGCTTTATATCGAAGACGTTGGATCGGAAGTGAAAAGGGTCCTGGGTGAGATTTATGTATTAAAAGGAAACAAGAATAAGGCGCTTCACTTTTTCCGAGATGGGATACAAGCAGGGTTGGTCAATAATGACAACCGGACACTTTCCTACATCTATGCCAATATGGCTACCATGTATAAATCATTGAACCAGTCTGACTCGAGCATCCTTTGCGCAAAAAAAGCCATCCACTATGGCCAGATTGCCTCATACAAGAAAGGCATCCTGCTCGCCAGCAACCTCCTCGCATCGCTGTATGATCCTACCGATCCTTCCGAAGCCTTACGCTATTATCGGATGGCCGCAGATGCGAAAGACAGTCTGTATGGTGCCGGCAACATTCAGACGATCCAGGCCATTGTCGCTGCCGAAAATGATCGTCAGAAGGAAGTTGCGCTTGCGAAGGCTGCCTATCAAAACCAGCTCAGGCAATACGGATTAGTAGGCGGCCTGGTGGTCTTTTCCATTATTGCGGGAATCCTTTATCGAAATAACCGCCAGAAGCAAAACGCAAACCGGCTTCTGGAGAAAACGCTGAGCGACCTAAAGTCAACCCAATCCCAGCTCATCCAATCAGAAAAGATGGCCTCCCTCGGTGAGCTCACCGCCGGCATCGCCCATGAGATCCAAAACCCCTTGAACTTCGTCAATAACTTCAGTGAAGTAAGTACCGATTTGGTCGCAGAAATGAATACTGAAATCGATAAGGGCAACACAGCAGATGCCAAGGCGATCGCCAACGACCTAAGACAAAACCTGGATAAAATCAATCACCACGGCAAGCGTGCAGCAGATATCGTAAAGGGCATGTTGCAACACAGTCGGAGCAGTTCCGGCCAAAAGGAACTCATCGATATCAACGAGCTATGTGATGAATACCTTAGGCTTGCCTACCACGGCCTGCGGGCGAAGGATAAATCTTTTAACGCTAAATTCGAAACAAACCTTGACCCTGCCCTGCCTAAAGTCCATGTTGTGCCGCAGGAAATTGGCCGGGTAGTGCTGAATCTGATCAACAATGCGTTCTATGCCGTAAATGAGAAAAAGAACCAGGACCCAGCTAACTATGAACCCACAGTCATCGTCAGCACCAAGCGCGTGGCCTCCCCTTTAGGAGCCGGGGGTCGCGCGGAGATGATCGAAATCCGTGTCTCAGACAACGGCAAAGGCATCCCCGCTCCCATTAAAGACAAAATCTTCCAGCCCTTCTTCACCACGAAGCCCACCGGGCAGGGAACGGGATTGGGGTTGTCATTGAGTTATGATATTGTGAAGGCGCATGGTGGGGAGTTAACGGTGGAGACGAAGGAGCGCGGAGGGTCTGAATTCACACTCAAATTACCCAATGGATAGGTGCACACTATGAAGGCGTTCTTGAAAATAGTGTTGATTCTTCTATTACCCTTCTGGGCAGGGGGCAATACCGCATGGGCCGGGAAGGAGAGCGCAACTATCGGCTGGAATAAGTTAAAACCAACAGCGCTTACCCCAAAGGATGCTGATAAGGAAGGCAGAGCAGAAGATTGTCACTATTTCCAATTTCTACAAAATGGTGTACTTTATTTATTTTTATAACAGCATGAAAATAGGACTACCAAACACGATGTCACACCGACATATCATCCTTGCTATTTCACTGTTCGGCTTCATGTCGGCCGCAGCCCAGCAACCTGACCTTGAAAGTCTCAAGAAAGAATATCTGAAGGAGAAGAATGATACGCTGCGTCTTGTTCTTTCCGGAACTATCTCCAGGATTTACAAGGAGATCAATCCGGACAGTGCCTATCGATACGCAGAAAGCATGCTGACGATGGCTGTAAGACTGAAACTCCCGCTGGAGGAGTCTGTTGCGTTGGGTGAATTGGGATATGCCCTTCTCAACGAGGGTAACTATCCCAGATCCTTGCAAGTCCTTTTGCGGTCGATTGCCATTGCCGAAGATCCCGCAAGCGAGAAAAACACTCTTCCCGTCCTTATCCCTCCATCTGATGAATATCTTGACCGTTCTATGCCTGCCCATCTGCAGCGACTGTCTGTGCTCAGCAAAGTGCAGCAATATGCCGCCATTCTGTATAATAATTCCATGAACTACAAGAAGGCGCTGAATTATATCAGAACCGCAGTCCCACTCGCCAAGGAATCAACCAACATCCCCATACTCATCATTAATTACATCACCTTGGGTCGAACCTATTTATACTTGAATGATCAAGACTCGGCCCTATGGAGTTTTCAGAACGCATACGAAGCTGCTCTGCGATCAAATGACAAACGATACCTGGGAAGCATATTGCTCAACACCGGCCGTGTCTACCTGAACATGGGCAAGGTGGAAACCGCAAAGGCCTACTTCAAAAGAGCGTTGACTGAAAGCCGGGATAATGACTATTCCAGAGGGGTGGTTGCCAGCGACCTTGAGCTGGCAGGTCTCTACAGGGCCGCAGGTAAGGCTGATTCAAGTCAATTTCATATACGTCACGGGCTTTCGACAGCCAATTCCCTGAATGCTCCTGATCTTTGGCTGCGCTGCTATTCGGCACTCGTCGATATATACAAGAAATCAAATGCTGACAGCACAGTCAAATACCAATCATTGATTATCCAGATCAACAAGGAAACCTTCAGTGCAAAACAAGCCCAGCAGTTTCAGAACATCGACTTTGATGAGCAACAGCGTCTGAATGAAATTGAAATAGCCACAAAGGAATTCCAGGCTCAGTTAAGAACGAATATTCTCATGGGCAGTACCTTCACGCTCGTGGTTATCGCATTCTTTCTGTACCGGAATAGCAGAACAAAACAAAAAGCTAAACAGCATATTGAAAAGGCCTACGACCAACTCAAAGCCACCCAATCCCAACTCATCCAATCCGAAAAAATGGCCTCCCTGGGCGAACTCACCGCCGGCATCGCCCATGAAATTCAAAATCCGCTCAACTTCGTCAATAACTTCTCTGAGGTGAGTAATGAGCTGATTGATGAAATGAAAACCGAACTGGCATCTGGCAACTTGCAACCGGCAACAGCAATCGCTAACGATGTCAAGCAGAATCTCGAAAAGATCCTCCACCATGGCAAGCGCGCCGACGCCATCGTCAAAGGTATGCTCCAACACTCGCGTAAGAGCAGCGGGGTAAAAGAACCCACGGATATCAACGCCCTGGCAGATGAATACCTGCGCCTCGCCTATCATGGGTTGCGTGCAAAAGATAAATCATTCAATGCTACCACAAAGACCGATTTCGACCCAACTATCGGCAACGTCAATGTTATTCCACAAGACATCGGACGAGTAATCCTCAACCTGATTACGAATGCGTTTTATGCGGTCACAGAAAAAAAGTCCACCTACGCGAAGGCTTCCTCCCCCGCTGAAGTTTCGGCGGACAAGGAAATTCAAAGTGCATACGAGCCCACCGTAACGGTGAGCACTAAGAAAACGAATGGGAAGATTGAAATAAGGGTTAAGGACAATGGGAACGGCATCCCCTCCCACATCAAAGACAAGATCTTCCAGCCCTTCTTCACC
>JANNAZ010000397.1:0-9224 GCA_031384895.1 Cyclobacteriaceae bacterium
GATGACATCCTCCACAAAGACGCCGGGTGCAGCAGCGAGCTGGACTACGTGGAGCAGACCTCATGGGTGCTGTTCCTCAAATACCTGGACGACCTGGAGAAGGAGCGGAGGGCGAAGGCGGAACTCACTGGCAAGAAGTATACGGACCTGATTGACAAGCAGTATCGGTGGGAGGTTTGGGCGGCCCCCAAAACGAAGGACGGCAAGATTGACCACCACAAGGCGGCCACCGGGGATGACCTCAAGGAGTTCGTGGATGGTAAGCTATTCCCTTACCTACGCAAGTTCAAGGCGGATGCCTCCTCAGCCAACACCCTTGAATACAAGATTGGCGAGATATTCTCCGAACTCAAGAACAAGATACAAAGCGGCTACAACCTCCGGGAGGTGATCAACCGCATTGACGAACTACGGTTCCGTACCCATGCGGAGAAGCATGAGATGAGCCACCTCTAAGAGGCCAAGATTCAGAACATGGGCAAAGCAGGGCGCAACGGTGGAGAGTACTACACCCCAAGGCCCTTGATCAGGACCATCCTCAAAGTAGTTGCCCCTGAACTTGGCAACCGGATTTACGATGGTGCCTGTGGTTCGGCGGGCTTCCTCGTGGAGGCATTTGACTACCTGAAGGAAAAGCACAAGAACCGCTCGACTGCCCAGGAGAAAGTATTGCAAACGCAGACCTTCTTTGCGAAGGAGAAAAAGTCTCTTGCCTACATCATTGGCATTATGAATATGATCCTCCACGGCATAGAGGCTCCCAATATCATCCACACCAATACCCTTTCAGAGAACCTCGCCGACATTCAGGAGAAGGACCGTTATGATGTTGTGTTGGCTAACCCTCTCTTTGGCGGTAAGGAACGTGCAGAGGTGCAGCAGAACTTCCCGATCAAATCCAGTGAGACGGCATACTTATTCCTCCAGCACTTCATCAAGATCATGAAGGCCGGTGGCAAGGCAGGCATTGTCATCAAGAATACCTTCCTCTCGAATACCGATAACGCCTCGATCAGTCTCCGGAAACTTCTGCTGGAAAGTTGTAATCTACACACCATCCTCGACTTACCCGGAGGAACATTCACCGGTGCTGGGGTCAAAACCGTTGTGCTCTTTTTTGAGAAGGGTAGCCCCACTCGTAAGATATGGTATTACAGTTTGAACCTTGACCGGAATCTTGGCAAGACCAATGCGCTCAATGAGCAGGACCTTGCGGAATTCGTCAAACTTCAGAAGACAATGGCCGATAGTGACAACAGTTGGACGGTGAAGGTGAAGGATATCGATGACAAAGCATTGGAACTCTCAGCCAAGAATCCTAATAAGAAGGAAGAGGCGGCCCTTCGTCCTCCGCAGGAGTTTATGGAGGAGATCAAGGCGCTGGATGAAGAGAGCAAAGAAACCCTAACCTCAATAGCTGAACTGATATGACGAAGGGGTGGGATACAAAAACACTTGCGGAAATCTCGGAGATATTTGAGGATGGGGATTGGATTGAAAGTAAGGATCAATCCACGAAAGGTATTCGTCTCATTCAAACTGGAAATGTTGGAGAAGGTTACTTCAAGGACAGAGGTGAAAAGGCCCGGTACATTTCGGAGGCCACATTCAAAAGGTTACGCTGTACCGAGATCTTTAAGGACGACTGTTTGGTTTCAAGATTGCCCGATCCAGTAGGAAGAGCTTGTATACTCCCTGATACAGGAGAAAAAATGATTACAGCAGTTGACTGTACAATTATACGATTCAATAAGAAAAGTCTGCTGCCGGAGTGGTTTGTGTTTTATTCTTTATCAAGAGAATACCAAGATCAGGTACAACTACAAGTTACTGGGGCAACCCGTCAAAGGATAAGTAGGACAAATTTGGGATTGATAGAGATACCCATCCCCTCACTCCCCGAACAGCGCCACATCGTTTCCATCTTAGACGAAGCCTTTGCCGCCATCGCCAAAGCAAAGGCTAATGCGGAGAAGAATTTGCTGAATGCGAAGGAGTTATTTGAGAGTTATCTGCAAGGGGTGTTTGAGAAGAAGGGGGAGGATTGGGAGGAGAGGACGTTAGAGGAAATTTCAAAAACATTTGGGAGAGGGAGGTCAAAACATCGTCCTAGAAATTATGCCAAGCTTTACGGTGGCGTTTACCCATTTATTCAAACAGGCGACATAAGAAACTGCAATCATTATATTACTGAGTATAAGCAAACATATAGTGAGTTGGGTCTTTCGCAAAGTAAATTGTGGCCAGCAGGAACGATTTGTATTACCATTGCTGCGAACATAGCGGAAACTGGCGTTTTGACTTTTGATGCTTGTTTTCCTGATAGTGTAATTGGCTTGGTGGTGAATGATAAACTAGCTGATAGAGATTTTGTTGAGTACTTGCTGCAGTCGTATAGAACGAGACTCCAATCTCTTGGCAAAGGAAGTGCACAGGCAAATATTAATATTGGAACATTCGAAAACGAACGTTTCCCATTTCCTTCTGTCCAAGAGCAAAGCTTTATCGTGCAAAAGCTGAATACCCTCTCAGACAGGACCCAAAAACTCGGAGGAATCTACGGACAAAAATTGAACGAGTTGGAGACCTTGAAGAAATCCATCTTGCAAAAAGCCTTCAATGGTGAGCTGAAAACTACCATCAAAGAATTAGCTATATGAATAAGGACTTAACTAATTCTGCCTTAGACAGAAAAAATATTCTTAACAATAATATTGCCATACAAGGGGTATATGAGCAGGTAGGCTTTTATGGATTGAAGTTTGACAACAAATACCGATTCACCAAGCAACAAATAGCCGAGTATTTTGAAGTAGATATCAGGACCATTGACCGACTTTTGGAAAACCATAAGCAGGAATTGGAACAAAATGGGTATGAATTATTTGCCGGTACCCAATTGAGGCTTTTTAAGGAGGAGATTCTGAATTTTCTTGAAAAGGCTAAGAAAGAGCCGGCTGTGCACGACATATCTGTCGTTCACATAGTTCAATTGTATGAAAATGAGGTAGATAGCTTGGCTAAAACGCCCAATTTGGGGGTTTTTACATATAAAGCGTTTCTAAATGCCGGCATGCTGCTAACGGGTTCAGACAAGGCGCAGAAGTTGCGTTCTTCTATTTTGGACATCGTCATTGACGTTTTAAATAAGCGTTTAGGGGGTACCACAAAGTACATAAATCAGAGAGAAGAAGAGTTCCTCCCCAGTGCTATTCGCGAGTATAACTATCGAAAAGAGTTTACTGATGCGCTTGATAAGTACATTGAAAAAAACAAGTTCAAATACAGCCAGTTGACAGACAAAATTTATAAAAGCATCTTTAAAGAAAATGCAAAGGAGTATAGAAAGCTTTTACAGCTGAACAGAAAAGAAAGCGTCAGAAGCACCATGTATTCCGAGGTGCTTGATTTGATTTCTGGATATGAGAATGGCTTTGCGGATTTTTTAGCAAAGAAATCAGTTGCCACTGGCAGGAGCCTCTCATTGTCCGAGGCTCATCAACTATTTACTGAATTTGAAACAGTAATGGAGGCTTTTGTCAATCCCTTGCGTGAGAAAGCAAGAAGTTTGATGGCAAGCAGGGATTTGGCTTTTAGAGATGCCCTGCACGAAAAGTTGAAGGATTATGTAGACGAAGTAAGCGCTGATGACTTTGATAAGTTTTTAGGAGAGCGGAGTATGGATTTGGAGAAGCGCCTAGAAGATAATAAGGATGTATTCAAGCGCTTAAAAGATCGTTGAATATGAATCTTAAATACTTCACGGCGGAATATGCGATCAGAATCCATGATAGAATCATCGAGATTTCGGGAGGCCTCGCAGGTGTTAAGGATTATGGCAACATAGAAAGTCCATTGAGTCATATTCAGAATGATGATTATTATCCAGGATTTGAAGAAAAATTGACCCACTTGGTTTTTACGTTTAACAAATTCCATGCTTTCAATGACGGGAATAAGCGTACATCGATAGCCATAGGAGCATTCTTCCTTGATGTTAATGGACTAGATAGTTGGGTGGACAAGTTTATTATTGAAATGGAAAACATTGCTGTAACTGTGGCAGACAATATTATTGATAAAAACCTGTTGCTTGAAATTATAACATCGATTATTAATGAAGAAGACTATAGTGAAGAATTGAAACTTAAAGTTATTCATGCATTAAGTAAAGTAAATGAGGATGTCGGTGTATTAACCCTTGGACATGAATTTTATCGCGATCTTTATTAAGTATGAACGAAGCCGAAACCAGAGCGGAACTTATTGACCCCAAACTTCAGGAGGATGGCTGGGATCAAAAGCTAAACCCGGAGGTGAAGGTTCACCGTGAGTATATCATATCTATTGGCAAGCTTAAATCCAGTGGGGGAAGGGACAAGGGACTCAAGGCAGACTACGTTTTGAAGTACAGGAACAGGATGCTCGCCGTGGTAGAGGCCAAGAGTGATGAGCAGGGAGTGGGCGAGGGAGTGGCTCAGGCTAAGGACTATGCTATCAAATTGAAGCTCGAAGATGCGTACGCCACCAACGGCCTTGAGATTTATCATATCGACATGGACTCAGCCAAAGAGGGTCCGGTAATTGACTACAAGGGACCGGATGAGTTGTGGACCAAGAACTTCCCCACTAAGAATCAATGGCAGGACAATTTCAACGCCGTCAGCTATGAGGACAAGGGCGGCACAATGGGTGGCCGGTTTTATCAGGAGATCGCCATTGACAAGACGATGGATGCCATCGCCCAGAAAAGGAATCGCATCCTTCTGACGCTTGCAACGGGCACAGGCAAGACCTTCATTGCCTTTCAGATTGCGTGGAAGCTGTTTCAAAGTCGCTGGAATATCAAGTTTGACGGGAGTCGCAGGCCGAGAATCCTCTTTCTGGCAGACCGTAACATCCTCGCAGATCAGGCGTATAACGCTTTCTCCTCCTTCCCGGAAGATGCAATGGTCCGCATCCGGCCCAAAGACATCCGCAAGAAGGGTGGTGTGCCTACCAATGGAAGTATCTTCTTCACGATCTTCCAGACCTTCATGAGTGGCCCAAACGAGACGCCCTATTTCGGTGAGTACCCAAAAGACTACTTTGATTTCATCATCATTGACGAGTGCCATCGTGGGGGAGCCAATGACGAGAGCAACTGGCGGGCGATCATGGAGTACTTCTCACCGGCCGTTCAGATCGGTCTTACCGCCACGCCTAAGCGGAAGGAGAACTCAGACACCTACAAGTATTTTGGCGATCCCGTTTATATCTACTCCCTGAAAGAAGGAATCAATGACGGCTACCTGACACCCTTCAAGGTCAAACAGTTCAAGACTTCCCTTGACGAGTACACCTACCAAACCGATGATCAGGTTGTGGAGGGTGAGGTGGAGGAAGGGAAGGTCTACAAGGAGAGTGACTTCAACCGCATCATTGAGATCAAGGAGCGGGAGGAGAATCGGGTGAAGCTGTTCATGGACCTGATCAACCAGAATGAGAAGACCCTTGTCTTTTGCGCCACGCAGGACCATGCCGCCGCCGTCCGTGACCTGATAAATCAATACAAGAAAAGCAAGGAGCCAAACTACTGTGTCCGGGTCACCGCCAATGATGGCGAGCTTGGAGAACAGTACCTCCGGGAGTTTCAGGATAACGAGAAGAGCATCCCCACGATCCTCACCACGTCACAAAAGCTATCCACTGGCGTTGATGCCCGGAACGTCCGGAATATCGTCCTGATGCGACCTGTGAATAATATCGTCGAGTTCAAGCAGATCGTCGGCAGGGGTACACGCCTGTTCGATGACAAGTTCTTCTTCACCATTTACGACTTCGTCAATGCGAGTGCCCGGTTCAATGACCCTGAATGGGACGGTGAACCGATTGAGCCTATAATCCTTGACCCGACACCCACAGATGAAGACCCCGATCAGCCCGACACGGGGGAAAAGGAAGGCGGGGAGGAGGGAGACTATGTTAAACGGAGAATCCGAATCAAGCTCCGTGACGGAAAGGAGCAAGAGATCACACACTCCGTTTCATCGTCTTTCTGGAGTCCGGACGGCAAGCCCATTTCAGCGCAGGAGTTCCTGAACAACCTCTACGGCAAACTTCCGGACCTGTTCACCAGTGAAGAGGAGTTGAGGACGATATGGTCCAACCCCATCACCCGCAAGGCCCTCCTCGATCAAATGGCAGAAGCAGGCTTTGGCACGGACGAACTGATGATCCTCCAGAAGATGATCGACGCCGAAAAGAGTGATCTGTTTGATGTGCTTGAGTTCATTGCCTACTCCCGGAAGCCCATCACGAGGGAAATGCGGGTCGCCACTGCCCAAAGCAAGATATTCGCCCCGCTCGATACCAATCAGAAGGAGTTCCTTGATTTCGTCCTTTCCCGGTATATCGAAACAGGGGTGGAGGAGTTAGACCAGGAGAAGCTGCCGAGCCTTCTTGAACTGAAGTACCATGCCGTGAGCGATGCGGCGGATAAGCTCGGGGGTATCCCCAAGATCAGGGAGATGTTTATTGAGTTTCAGAGGCATTTGTATCAAGAGAGGGTGGCTTAAAGATTGATGAAATGAGTAGTCCTAAGGTATTTGTAGTAAGAGCAGATTTTGGTCGGCATACTGAAGCTTTCCGTGACAATGGATACGCAGGGATTGGCTGGTTCACGCAGGACCCATCAGGTATTGATACAGGTAACAAGGAACTCCTGAAGCGGCTGTATAAGAAGGAATATCCCAAAGATGCCTTCATGCGAATGAATCAAAATGTGGGTCAGATATTTCGCTTTGTGAACGAAATTAGAGAGGGTGATGTCGTCATAAGTCCATTCGATAATGGCACCTTGTTGATTGGTCGAATTGAGAGTGATTTGTACTTTGAATCAGACAAGACCTCACCATACCCATGGCGAAAGAAGGTCAAGTGGTTAAGCAAGGTGATTGACCGGCACGAATTTTCCGTTCCCGTTCAGAATACACTGCGCTCTTCGCTGACTTGTTTCCGAATAGAAGCAGCCGATGAAATCCTTGCGAAAATGGGCATGACTACTCCAACTCTCCCGGCTGATTCTGAGCTTCCCTCAAATTCCCCTTCCACCTATGACCTGATCAAGAAGCGATTCCTCGAATTGGATGCAACAGAATTTGAACTGTTAGTTTCCTACGTTCTGCGCTCATTGGGGTTCGAGCCAAACCAAGAGACTGGCAAGGTCGGGGATGGCGGCATTGATTTCGAAGGTGTATTGGATGTCTTCGGGGTTGCATCCATTAACCTTCAGGTGCAAGTTAAACGATATGACAAAGGAGCAATTGGTGAGAAGGAAATAAGAAACTTTAGGGGTGCCTTAAAGAAGGGTTTTCAGGGTTGCTTCATTACATTATCCAGGTTTAACAAAAAGGCGACAGAGAGCGCCACGGATGAGGATCGTGAGCCTATTCAATTAATTGATGGAGTCAGGTTCATAGAAATATTTATCGAGCAACATGACAAGATCATGGAAGCAATATATGAAGATGACTTGGATGAATTTGCTGGTAAATTGAAATTCAAGAAGGCTCTTATTCCAATATAGATTGTCTGCCTATTAAAATCGGAATGAGGGAGTTCGAAGAGTGAATCCAAGAGAAGTACACCAGTATCAAATTCTTGAATAGGCGTGAAAGGCGAAAGTGAACGTTATGTTCGGACGAGATTTCTGAATGAGTATCTCGGCAATTCATGCTTTACTTCTTGCAGTGATTCAAATGGAGATTTTCCGTGGTCATCCTTGATTGACTTCATGGCGGTAACTGCTGTCTGGTAGCTGCACGTGAAGAGTTCATAAGTTTCTTGAGTACGGCCATCATGTTTGTAGCTACCGGCCACGCTATATTTGGTTAAGAGTTTTCCAACCTCCAATTCTATTTGACCCCCTTCTTGACACTTTGCTGTACACAAAATTACCCAATCATCGAATCCCCCATAGGATGTTCTCCTTAGAGATTCTGTTCTAACATCCTTTGACTTTGTAAAGCCAATTTTGATTCGCATTCCTTTGATGCTGCCGGCTATGTAGACTAGGCCGGGCGAGTTGTGCCGCCTAACAAAGGCAATACGTGCGGGATCGCACTGAGCACAGTGTCCGGCTCGGGTCCGAAGAGTATGTCCAGATTCGCATGGAGAAACGCCGTAAGCTATAATCGAGTTTGATCTTGCCATAGCAGCCTGATACTGCTCTCTAGTCATACCTGTTGCGTCGAACAATTCATCCTTGGAAATTCGATGATGTGTCACAAAGTCAATTTGGGCTTGAGTAAGTCTCATACTATGTAAGGTGGGGGCCATCCGATTTTGTGTGACTATCCCTTTTTGGCGGAACAATCGTCGTCTTTGTGAACGAAATTCCGATGTCTGGATGAGCGAGCCATCGCTCTTTCAAAAGTTCAATTCTATAATTCGAGTCAGCTGGGTTAGCTACACCAGTTTGAGCCATTGCACTGACTTCGCAAATGTCACAATGGAAATAGTTGTGTGGCTCTTGATTTATGATAGGTGTAAACCATAATCGAAAACCATCGATCTCTTTAATGTACGCTACAAGGGTGCAGGCAAGTCCATAGTAATTCCTTTTGTAAAAAGGATCTTGAAAATGGATTCCTAATGCTCTATATCTTTCGAGCGACTCGAATTCAAAGCGTGAACATGACAACTCGTTCCTGCCTGTTTTGGAGTTTTGTATGAAGCGAAAGAAGTTGCTTTTGAGTGAGTTATTCTTCGGATTGATGTTCTGTGTACTATAGATGATCCTAACTATCCGCTCGTGATTCAAGAAAAAGTGAGGGAAGATCCTTCCTAAAAAGATGATTAAGGTGCGACTCAAATGTCTTGACGCTAGGCATAGAATTTTGTCCATCAACTAATGTGGGCTGGTTATCACCATATTTAATAAAATACGAAAAGTTGTCTAGTCCCAATTCCAAAGCTAGTTTTTCTCCTCTCTTGTTCTCCCACTCAATGGATATTGTACCATTTGGGTTAGGGTAGATATCGGTTATACGCTCTATCCATGACGAATTCAGTGCAGAAAGGAATGCCTTGGCTGTTTCACCAATCTGAGGAAGCACTGCTACACTGTTATAGCCATCCCAGTTGTCATTCAGGAATTCGAAGAAAGCTTTCCAAATCCTAAATAGTGCCTTATGAATAGTTCACAATTGAGATTTTACGAGAGTGATTATAGTTCGAACGAC
>JANNAZ010000438.1:0-3121 GCA_031384895.1 Cyclobacteriaceae bacterium
CCTGGAAGAGCGAGGACACAAATATGCGAATGTCTATACCTGGACCGACTGGAAAGACACTGCCTATGCCCAGGATGTTGTACCCGTTCGTCAGCAGAAAGAAATTACTGGGCATGCCGTGCGGGCCATGTATTTGTACACAGGCGCGGCCGATGTAGCGGCACTTACCGGCGATGAAGGCTATGTCAAAGCCATGAATGCTGTTTGGGAGGATGTCGTTTACAGAAATATGTTCATTACCGGAGGCATCGGGTCTTCCGGAAGGAATGAAGGATTCAGTGTAGATTACGATTTACCCAACGAGCAGGCGTATTGCGAAACGTGTGCCTCGGTGGGTATGGTCTTCTGGAATCAACGGATGAACCTGATGTCGGGCGAAAGCAAGTTTATCGATGTGCTCGAACGCAGCCTTTACAACGGTGCCCGTGATGGCCTGTCCCTCAGCGGCGATCGATTCTTCTACGGCAATCCGCTGGCTTCCCGGGGGCAACATTTCCGGCGAGAGTGGTTCGGAACGGCGTGCTGTCCGGCAAATATTGCCCGCCTCGTTGCATCTGTCGGCGATTACGTTTACAGCGCGTCAGCTGACGGACTTTGGATCAACTTGTTCATCGGAAGTAAAACAACGGTGAAGTTTGGTAAGAATGATGTTCCCGTATCGATGGAAACCAATTATCCATGGGAGGGAATCATTCGGATAACAGTGCAGCCGAAAACGAAGACAAAGTTTGCCATGCATGTACGTATTCCCGGTTGGGCGATGGGCGAAGCGGTACCCGGTGGGCTGTATCAATTTGTTGACAAGTCTGCCAAGCCCTTTGACCTGGCCTTGAATGGCAAGCCCATTGCTTACACCATGGAAAAGGGGTATGCCGTAATTACGCGTGAGTGGAAAAAGGGAGACGTGGTTGAATTGCAATTGCCCATGGATGTGAAACAGGTTACGGCCCGTAATGAACTGGCGCAGGATCAGGATCGGGTGGCCTTACAGCGTGGTCCGCTGGTATATTGCGTTGAGGGGGCAGACAATGGAGACCAGGCGTGGAATATTGTTATTCCCGAAAAAACCACATTCGTAACAAAATATCGCAGTGACCTTTTGGAGGGCGTTACAACGATACAGTTCCAATCACCTACTGTCCAGATCGGAAGCGATGGGGTTTCGGTGAAGTCAGAAATGAAAACAGTTACGGCAATCCCATATTATGCCTGGTGCAACCGAGGACAAAATTCCATGCAGGTGTGGCTGCCCCGAAAAATCAAGGATATTAAGATTAACTATTGAGAAATTGGCGCTACAACGCAACGTGAATAAGGTCTTACCAACAAATTACAACGAACAACCAACAACGAGAATGAAGGAATTAGTTGCAGCATTTCTTTTTTTCTGTGCAATGTCCACGACTCTTGCTCAGGCCTATCTCCCGGAGAAGAGCAATGCAAAAATTAAAGTGAAGCCCGCTATAGACGTTAAAGCCTTCGCATTCAATCTGAAGGATGTTCGACTCCTGGATGGAAGTCCGTTTAAGAATGCGATGGACAAAGATGCAACGTACATATTGACGCTGGAGCCTGATCGCCTGCTGCACCGGTTTCATGTGAACGCGGGCCTGGCGCCCAAAGGTGATGTTTACGGAGGTTGGGAGAGTGACGGCCTTTCCGGTCACACACTCGGGCACTACCTCTCAGCTTGTGCAATGATGTACGCCTCTACCGGAGACGTCCGCTTCAAAGAAAAGGTCGACTATGTGATTGTAGAACTGGAGCGTTGCCAAAAGGCCAGGAAGACCGGGTATGTTGGTGGCATTCCCAAAGAGGATTCGATATTCTGGAAAGTGCAGCACGGTATTATCAAGACTGCTGGCTTTGACCTGAATGGCGGATGGTCGCCTTGGTATACGGTGCATAAAGTAATGGCAGGCCTTGCGGATGCCTATATGCTATGCGACAACAAAACAGCGCTAACGATACTCACAGGCATGGCTGACTGGACCGGGGAAATACTCAAAAACCTTACGGAAGAACAATTGGAACTCATGCGGAAGTGTGAGTATGGGGGGATGAACGACGTCCTGGTGCATGTCTATGAGTTGACCGGAGAGAAGAAATATCTTGACCTCTCCTATAAGTTCCACGATCAGTTTGTTCTGGAACAATTGGCCCAGCGTATTGATGCCTTGCAGGGAAAACATTCAAACACCAACGTACCCAAGGCAATTGGCTGTGCGCGCCGGTATGAGTTGACCGGGGCAGAAAGCGACAAGACCATTGCTTCCTTCTTTTGGGAAACTGTAGTCGGCCATTATACCTATGTGATTGGAGGGAACAGCAACTATGAGTATCTCGGCGAACCGGACAAGCTAAGCGACCGTATCAGCGACAATACCTGTGAGACATGTAACACATACAACATGCTCAAGCTGACACGATTCCTCTATTCATGGGATCCGAAATCATCCTACGTCGATTATTACGAGCGTGCTTTGTATAATCACATCCTGGCCTCACAAAATCCATCCGACGGGATGATGTGTTACTTCGTTCCGCTGCGCATGGGGACAAAAAAACATTTCAGCCGACCATTTAATACATTCACGTGTTGTGTGGGCAGCGGGATTGAAAACCATTCAAAATATACTGAAGGAATCTATTTCGAAGGGAAAGACGGCAGCCTGCTGGTGAATCTGTTTATCCCCTCTGAACTTACCTGGCGGGAGAAAAACGTAGTGATCAGGCAAGAGTCGAAATTCCCGGAGGATGACAAGATCAGTTTTACTGTGCAGCCCAAATTATCGGTGAGGTTTGCCCTGAAGATCCGTCAACCAAAATGGACTACGGGACTCACGATCACCGTGAATGGAAAAGGAACCAAGCTGACCCGTGATGGGGATGGTTACTGGGTGATTGACCGTACATGGAAGAAAAACGACCGCGTCGATGTCCAGGCTCCCATGCATTTATATTCAGAAGGAATGCCAGACAATGCCAACCGCATCGCGTTGCTCTATGGGCCAGTAGTGATGGCGGGACAATTGGGAGCTGAAATGCCTGATCCAATTTTTGGAACCACGGTGTTACTGACCGACAACCGTAACGTTACGGAGTGGGCGAAATCTGCAGG
>JANNAZ010000008.1:0-5069 GCA_031384895.1 Cyclobacteriaceae bacterium
CAAAAACTTAGCTCAGACAATCCGCGCTGAGGTTCAGGATTTGAAGAATAAGGAAGCTAAATAATTTAAAAAATTACGGTAGCCGGATATCCGGCTATGGCGAGGGGACCACAGTTTTACTGTGGTCCCTTTTTAGTTGCCTGGTAAATCGTACGGATTTTCTTAACGAGGCTTTCACAGGCCTGAACCAAAGGCAATCGGACATTCGGTCCGCAGATACCCATTTCATGCATGAGTTGTTTGATTCCTACGGGATTGCCTTCCTCGTACATGGGGCCATTCATATCCACCAGTTTGAATAGCTCTTTTTGTGCTTTTGAATAATCTCCTGCGAAAGCAAACTCCTTCATTTTTCGGAATACCATTGGGTAGGCATTGGCCAGCACGCTGATGACACCTACGCCTCCAATGGCATAGATAGGAAGTGTCAGGAGGTCATCACCGGAGATTAGCATGAAGCCGGGTGGCTTATCCATGGCGATCTTCATGCATTGTTCCAGATTTCCGGAAGCTTCTTTGATTCCAATAATATTCTTGTGTTGCGCCAGCCTAAGCGTGGTGGCAGCGATGAGGTTTGAGGCTGTACGACCGGGAACGTTATACAGGATCACCGGAACCGGGCTCGCATCGGCGACAAATGAAAAGTGATGGATAATTCCCTCCTGGGAAGGTTTGTTGTAGTAGGGGCTTGCCGATAGAATGGCTGTAATGTGTTCGAAGTCGGTGTCTTGTATTTCTTCAAGTAAGGCCGCCGTATTGTTTCCTCCAATTCCATACACGATTGGGAGGTTCTTCCGGTTATTTTGAGCAACGAAAGAAAGCACTCTCCGCTTTTCTTCTTTGGTCAGCGTGACTGATTCACCAGTCGTTCCTTGAACAACGAAGTAATCGACAGCTTTAGAAGTATGCACAAGGACTTTCTTCAGGGAAGCAAAATCGATATTCCCGGACTCGTCAAAAGGGGTGATAAGGGCTACGCCTGTTCCATGGAGGGTTTTCATTAGCGCAATTGCTTGGTGTATTTGTACATATTATCCATGAGCCCCTTCGGCGTGCCATTCCCTGCGATCATCATCTCGAAGAAGGGCTCATTGCCATCGACGAGCCGGCCAACCCGACAATGCGCGCGGCTTCGGGCCAGGAGATTCAGCACGAGCGGATTGGGTTCCTGATCAATGTAGAAGAGGTAGTCGAACGCAGTTTGACTGAATTTCTCTGCTTTTTCGTTTTGAATCTTCCCCCAGAAGTTGAGGTCCTTAACAGTATAAAAATCAAAAAGAAATTCGTAGTTATCTTTTTTCCTAGGCAGGAACTCCAATACGTTAACTTGTTTGCCGTCCTGCTCCAGGTGACGGATAAATTCTTTCACATCGTCGTGCTTTTGTCGATCCTCCACACTGAAGATGATTCCAACGAGGTTAGATTTCTTGTAGGGCGTGCTGGTGCGCTGGCTTTTGTTCTTGCGCAGGGCAGACTGGGTTCTCCAACGGAGGAAGGTAAGTTTCAACGGATTTTTTCTTTGGGCAGCTAAATTATCTGAATTTTGATCAACCTGTCAGTCCGTGAGCATCTTTTGGAACTCTTCCTCTGAAATTATTTTTACCCCAAGTTTTTCGGCCTTTTCCCGCTTGGCAGGCCCCATGTTTTCGCCCGCTACCAGGAAATCTGTTTTGCCGGTAACGCCCGATAGCACCTTGCCGCCGTGGGCAATGATGACATCCTTTATTTCATCACGGGCGTAATTGGCAAAGGTGCCTGAAACCACAAAGGATTTGCCGTCCAGTGCATTGCTTACTTTGGGGGCTTCCTTGTACGTTGATTCCATCTGCAGGCCCGTGCGCCTCAACCGGTCCACTTCCTTGCGGCTTTGCGAATCCTTAAAATAGGACACCACACTCTGTGCAATGATGTCGCCCACTTCCGGTGCCTGAAGGAGTTCCTCAACAGTTGCCTTCTGAAGATTATCCATGGTCTTGAAATGACGGGCCAGCTTCTCGGCAACGGTTTTGCCCACATACCTGATTCCGATGGCAAAAAGGACAGATTCAAACGGGGTGGCTTTCGAACGCTCTATTCCGTTTAGGAGGTTCTTCGTCGAGAGCTCTTTAAAGCCTTCCAGTTTCATGATGTCTTCCTGGCGCAAGTCATACAGGTCGGCTGGACTCTTGAGCAGCCCGAGGTCAAACAACTGCTTGATGGTCATTTCACCCATGGAATCAATGTCCATGGCCTTGCGCTGAATGAAGTGTTCGATGCGTCCTTTGATTTGTGGTGGGCAGCCTTTCTCGTTGGGGCAGTAGTGCGCGGCCTCGCTCTCCCGCCGGATCAAGCCGGTACCACATTCTGGACATTTCGAGATATACTTCAATGGCTTGTTCGACGCGCTGCGCTTAGGGAGGTCTACGCTGGTAACTTTGGGGATGATTTCTCCGCCTTTCTCCACAAACACAAAGTCGCCAATGCGAAGGTCAAGGCGTTCGATCTCGTTTGCATTATGCAGTGAAGCCCGCTTGACCGTGGTGCCAGCCAGCAGCACAGGTTCCAGTTCCGCTACCGGTGTTACAGCCCCTGTTCGCCCTACTTGATAGGTAATGTTGTTGAGTCTTGTGCTGATGCTTTCTGACTTGTACTTGTACGCAATTGCCCATCGCGGACTTTTGGCGGTGAAGCCCAGCCGCTGCTGTTGTTCCAGGCTATTCACTTTGATTACCACGCCGTCGGTCTCCAGCGGAAGCCCCTGACGTCGTGATTCCCAGTGGTCTATATACTTGAAAACATCGGCGATGGTGTTGCATTTCTTGTAGGTGGGAGACACCTGAAATCCCCACGCCTCAAGCTCCTTGATGCTGGCCTCATGGGTTTCAACTCCAATGTCTTCACCAAGCAAGTAGTAGGTGAAACAATCCAGCCGCCGCTGGGCGACGATCGATGAGTCTTGCATCTTCAGCGTACCTGAAGCGGTGTTTCGTGCATTGGCATAGGTTTCTTCGCCGATGTCCTCACGCTCTCTGTTGAGCCGTTCAAATTCCTTCTTCGGCAGGAAGACTTCGCCACGCACCTCGAAATCAGGGGGAATATTCTGGCCTTTTGCTTTCAGGGGGACGCTGCGGATGGTGCGGACATTGTGTGTGACGTCATCGCCCCGTACGCCATCGCCGCGGGTCACACCGCGGACGAGGATCCCATTTTCATAGGCGAGGCTTATGGATACGCCATCAAATTTCAGTTCGCAGAAATATTCATAAGCATCTCCATCTAACCCTTTGGCCACGCGCCCGTCAAAGTCTTGTAGCTCTTCGCGCGAGTACGTGTTTCCCAGCGACAACATGGGGTAGCGGTGAACGATGGATTTAAATTCTTTGGATATCGTACCACCTACACGCTGGGTGGGGGAGTCGGGCTGTTTGAGGGCGGGGAACTCCTTCTCCAGCCGGACAAGTTCTTCAAGGAGTTTATCGAATTCCAGGTCGCTTATTTCGGTCTTGTTCTTCTGGTAGTACAGGTCTGTGTGGTAGTTGATTTCGTCGGTCAACTTTCCGATCCGTTTCTTTGCTTCAGCGCTATTCATTGGCTTCAAATATGGAGAAATTTGGGGATTTTAACTGCAGAGGAGAGGAGGTGCGAAGGAAAAATGAACCGCAAGGGCCGAAGGAATTTGGAAATTGATAGTTTAAGGAGTAGGAGGGATGCAAAGAGAAGCGCGGAGGCCTCAATACCAACACAGATTCTGGTTGGATGAATGGTTCGCGATACGCAACCAAGAAGGAGAATGAAATGCTGACTGAGGTACTTCATTCAAAGCCCTGGAAACAGCTGATGAAGTAGGCCAACAGCTACAAGAACTTTGTATATGACATCCGTTGGAATCGTGTTGACGAAATGGTTATCTTCGTTTTGAGTGTAGGTAAGCGCGCTGAACACAACTAACAGGGCCGCGCACGTCATATACACTCACGTTAGCTGCAAGCAATACAAACTCACAACAAAAATTGAAACATGAAAACAATCGGCTTAATATTTATTTCATTGATTTCGCTTTCAGTAGTTGGACAGAGTACGAGTGGAGAAAATCGAGACTTAAAATTTGATTCTTTAGACCTCAAGATAATCGAACGGGCTGTCTCTCCATCTTATCAGACCAATCAAAATGGAATAAGCAAGATGACAGGGAATGTAATGATGATATAACAAATGGGCGTTATAGTTTGTTTTGTTCTCTATACAAAGCGTCAATTGATATACTTGGTGAGTACAATCACAGGAGAGCTGGAATGCAAATAGTAAGATTTACTTTGGAAAAATACGAATATGGTAGAGTCAAGGAACATCGACTCATGGACTGGAATAATCATCCTTACACAACATTTGAAGACGTAAACAAAGTACTTAGAGAGTCAATAGAAGCAGTTAAGAAACAGTTACAATTGAATTGATAACGAACGATAGAATATTACGAATTGCCAGCCGCTAACAAATTGTTTACGCAATAGTGGGTTGACGTGTAAGGTATAAGCTTTATCTTCGTTCAACGTTTTGTGTTGGGTACAGGACGCGGCTCCGAAAGCCCACCCCTGCAGAAACACTCACGTTGCCGGCAGGCCTGACAAGATTGAGAGTAACCGTTAACGGACTTGTAAGCTCCCCCAAAACTTGTGCAGTCGATTAGTTTCTTTTTTGCTCATCAGGAAGGTAGTAATTTTACTAGAGCTTCTGAATGCAAGTGAGTGATGGGGCCTGTGGAAATTGTAGTGATATCACGGGGTCCCCAACTCCGCCACGATAATCTTCACTTGCCTTAAATTGTACGTGTGTCCTACCCGTGGGCCGAGTTCTTTCTTCAAGTGCCGAAGCCATTTGTACATCGTTCTGGTGGCGCAACGATATGATGCGGCCAGCTCTTGCGGCGTGTAGGGGCGGATGGGGAAGTGATCTTGATCCATGGGACAGACAGGTTGGTAAGGTTGTCTAAGAATTTAGCCAGGTTATGATCAGGAGCCAGTAGGCTAGCCATTTTCTTTCTTCGGGCCCGGATTCAATGCTCAGGGTTTGAAATGCGTAACGACGCCAGA
>JANNAZ010000051.1:0-12939 GCA_031384895.1 Cyclobacteriaceae bacterium
GCCACTACCCATTTTACCTGGTCACCGGTCATCAATACACTTCCTTTTGCGCCTTTGATGAGGAGGAAGTAAATAATCGTGGAAATTGAAACACCGCTAAAAATGGCTCCATACTTTTTCAAACTCTTGTCCAGGTCGAACGAAAAGAGAATTCGAAGGAGGTGCTGAATGCCCGACCCAAAAACAAAGGAAAGTAACACGGAGAGAAATATGCCGGTGATGATGGTGATGGCACTCGACATGTTGATCACCTCATCGACATTCGGAAATCCCTGAGACCGGTCGAAGGAGAGAAGGATACCCGTAGCAAGTGCGGCACCCAAGATTTCAAATACCAGTGACACCGTGGTGGAAGTCGGGAGCCCAAGCGAATTGTAAACATCCAGAAGCACGATATCCGTTAGCATGACCGCCATGAAAATGATCATGACTTTTTCAAATGTGAAGAAGGAGGGATTAAAGAGTCCGTTTCGAGCCACCTCCATCATCCCGCTGGAAAACGTAGAGCCCAAAAGGATGCCCAGACTTGCTACGATCAGGATGGTCCGGAAAGAGCCTGCTTTCGACCCAACGGCAGAATTCAGGAAATTGACTGCGTCATTGCTTACCCCAACAATAAGATCTACAACGGCTGTTGCAAGAAGCACAATGACCAAGATCAGATAGGGCTCCATAAAGCTGGTTGGTCAAGTCTGAGTGTGTGTGGATTCACTGGAAAAATCACACTTTTTTGGATCACCTGGTATGACAATCGTCAGATAAATGGGATTGATTTGATGATCTTGACTGACCATTTTCGGGCAACTTGACCCCGAAAATGGACGTGACCAAATGCACAATGTCTGTTTTCTGGGCTTCCTTGACCCTCCACTTGTGGTCTGATTTTGGAATAGCTAGTGTTCCAAAGCTAATCCTATGCTAAGAAATTACTTTACCATCGCCTAGCGTACCCTGTTAAATAACCGCCTCTATAGTCTTATTAACATCTTTGGCCTAACGGTGGGAATTAGCAGTTGCCTGGTGATGTAAATAGTCCAAATTTGTTTTGGATTCTGATCAGGACCCCTAATCTGGCAACATGAAGAAGCTCCTTTCAATTGGCATCATTTCAATCAACTGCCTAACCTCCCTTCTGGCGCAACCTCCAAAAGCGCTAACAGCGGATGACTACGCACGGGCATCGAAAATGCTGAATTACAACACATCGCCCTTGATTGACCGTTCGGGCGTTCGGCCAACATTCCTTGGCGATGGGAGATTTTGGTACAGGGTTTTGACATCAACGGGAAGTGAATACGTCCTGATCAATCCTGCGGATGGGTCACGGAAGGTGAATACGGATCCAGCCAGCCTCGGGATTATATTGAAAGACAATACTACCCAAACAAGGAACAACGAAGTCACTTCTCCGGATGGTACCCGATCAGTATTCATTAAAGAGCATAATCTTTGGATACGCGAACTAGCGACAAGCAAGGAAACACAATTAACTACGGATGGCGTGCAAGACTTTGGGTATGCAACCGATAACGCAGGCTGGAAGCACTCGGACCGTGCCATCGTTTCCTGGTCTCCTGATTCCAAGAAGATTGCGACGTTCCAGCAGGATCAACGACACGTCAGTATGATGTACCTAAGTTCTACCAATGTTGGTCCGCCAGTGCTACAAGCCTGGAGATACCCGCTACCGCAAGATCCGGAGGTCATTAAGATTCAACGCGTCATTATTGAGATTGATGGACCCAAAGTAATTCGATTCAAAATGCAACCGGACGACCGACGTGGAACATTGTGCGACGATATATCATGTTCGGGAGGATTCGATGATAACGAATGGAGTGCGGATGCCACTACGCTTGCCTTTGTTTCCAGCACACGCGATCACAAGGAAGCAAAATTGCGGATTGCCAATGCGGCAACGGGCGAAATCCGGGAGGTGCTGGAGGAGAAAGTAAATACACAGTATGAGTCAGGGAGGGGAAGCATCAATTGGCGCTACCTGCCGGCTTCCAATGAAATAATCTGGTATTCCGAGCGCGAGGATTGGGGCCATCTATACGTGTATGATCTCGCAACAGGGAAACTCAAGAATCAGATTACAAAAGGAAACTGGCTGGTCACCCGATTACTGAAAGTGGATAGCAAAGCCCGCGTGCTTTATTTTGAGGCAAACGGAAAGGAAGCTGGCCGAGATCCTTATTTCAGTCATTTCTACCGCGTTGACTTCAGCGGTAAAAACCTGGCATTGCTCACACCGGAGAATGGAAATCATCAGATTAATCTCTGCGATGATGGAAGTCATTTCATTGATACTTATTCACAACCGGATGTTGCTGCTGTTGTCGTATTGCGCGACATGAAAGGAAAAGTCACCATGCCTCTTGAAAAAACGGAAGTCTCCCGTTTGATTGCCTCGGGGTGGAAGCCACCCATTCCGATAACCGTTAAATCCAGGGATGCCCGCTGGGATCTTTATGGTTTAATGTTTACACCAACCCGACTTAACCCGGCGCAAAAATATCCGGTCATCAACTACATCTATCCCGGTCCGCAGGGAGGAGGGGTCGGCAGCCGTTCCTTCGCTGCTTCACGCGGCGACCACCAGGCCCTGGCCGAACTCGGGTTTGTTGTTGTAATTATTGATGGAACCTGTAACCCGGATCGTTCAAAGTCATTCCACGATGTGTGCTATGGCAACATGGCCGACAATACGCTGGATGATCAGATTGCCGGACTTAAGCAATTGGCACAAAAGTATCCGTGCATGGATTTGGACCGAGTAGGTATCTGGGGACATTCAGGCGGTGGATTTGCCACTGCAACGGCAATGTTTCGTTACCCCGATTTCTACAAAGTTGGAATCAGCGAATCTGGCAATCACGACAACCGGAACTATGAAGATGACTGGGGCGAACGCTACATCGGGCGGATGACCCTTGGCGCGAATGGCAAATCAAATTACGAAGAGCAGGCTAATCAGAACCTTGCCATGAACCTAAAGGGCAAACTTCTTCTGGCTCATGGCGGTATGGACGACAATGTGCCGCCCTACAACACGTACCTGGTTGTTGATGCGCTTACCCAGGCGAACAAAGATTTTGATCTACTCATCTTTCCAAATGCCAGACATGGCTACGGAGCCTCAAGTCTTTACATGATGCGCCGCCGGTGGGATTATTTTGTGATGCACCTTCTTGGAGCAGTTCCACCAAAGGAATACGAATTAAAGTCGATACCTGACCCACGCTTGGCCAAACCTTAAGTAGGACCTTATTGCATGAAGGATAGGACCGATCTGCAACATCTGGTTGTTGGAGTTGCAAGGCGAAGCTCACTTTTCGATTCCGGCGCTTCTTAACTTCGATGCTGCCAATACCGCCTCGTAAGCATTGATTAACCCGCCTGTGTTGCTGAGCGTAGAGAATTCAGCTTCGCCACCACCCGGCTTCTTCACCTTCAATCCATCAAATTTTCGGGTGGAGGATCTCAGAATATCAATTACCTGGGTTACCGTCAGTTCCGGAAAGTAGGACCAAAGTAATGCGGCGACACCGGTGGCTACCGGGGCGGCCATGCTGGTTCCACTTTGCTCCTCATAGGTATTGGTTGGTGTGGTGGAATAGATGTCAACGCCCGGGGCAAATAAGTCTACGCTCTTCTTACCATAGTTCGAAAAATCTGCGAAAAGGCTTTTATCGCTACCCGCAGACGATGCGCCTACTTCCAACCAGTTGCGGGCTTCTTTCCCATTCCCGTAGCGGCGGCTGGGAAAATTGGCAGTTTTGTCGTTATCCTCACTTTCATTTCCAGCCGCGTGGATAAGTAAAACACCTTTTCGTTCCGCATAAGCTACGGCTTCATCGACGACGGATTTCTCGGGTGAAAAGGGCTTTCCGAAACTCATGTTGATGATTTTAGCTCCATTGTCCACAGCATATCGAATTGCATTGGCAATGTCCTTGTCTCGCTCATCCCCGTTGGGCACTGTCCGTATGCTCATGATTCGAACGTTATCTGAAATTCCCTTAATCCCCAGATCATTCGTACGGTCGGCGGCCACGATACCGGCCACATGTGTTCCATGTTTTGAATCGGGGCCCTTGACATTGTTGTTACCGTAGTATCGCTCCCTTGGATTTCCGTAGTCATCTCCAACTAGTTGCCGTGAGTCAAAGTCTGTGTTATACCCGTACTCAACGATCACTCGATAGTAGTCTACCGTTGCGGTAAGTTCCTTTTGTATCGCTGCAAGGTCATCGCCTTCATTTGCATTTCTAAGTATGAATTTCGCAAAACCCTTTGCGAAAGACAGCGTAGGATTTGTGGACTTGAATGAATCGATGGCTGGCACGGTAAGCCGATCGACGTGAAGCACCGACTTGAGCGTATCCATACTCATCTTCAAGTTCTTGCTCATTTTGAGATAGTAACTGTATTCTGACTGGTTCTGGTCACGAAGCAGTGTGAATTTGTCTTTGATCTTCAGGTATTCGGCGTAGGCCTTCTTCTGTTTCCTCGTGACCTTGTTCACCGGGATGGCGCCATATATTTTATCCAGCCGCACATACTCCCGGGTCAGCTCGTAGGTATCTTCATTGACTTCGCCATTCTTTCCCCCGATGAAATTCCAGCCGTGGATGTCATCGGTGTAACCATTCTTATCGTCATCGATGCCGTTTTCAGCGATCTCATTCGGGTTGGTCCAGATCACCGTTTTCAAATCCTCATGATCGATGTCGATGCCTGAGTCAATGATAGCGACCGTAATGGTCTTTGAAGGCCTCCCTTTCAAAAGCGTAGCATACGCTTTTTCAGCACTAACGCCCTGCACCTGGTTAGTTTCGGGGTCCAACAAAAACCAGTTTCGGTCAGCCGGAGTGCTTTTTGATTGCCCAGCCAAAGAGAAAGCCGCGCCTACGAAAAGTGTCGTACTGCAAATCAGGGGATAAAACCTCATGCCGGTGTTTGAAATAGTGTGCTTGGGAAGCAAAAATACGGGGCGCCGGGTTCGGGCCCTAAGAAATCTTGAAAAGGATCAGAAATATTACGCTGGATGTCTCTGGTGCAACACTAAAGAACAGGAGTGATCGCGGAGACTGATTTTTGAATCATAAATACACGGTCATGGTACACTTTACTTTACTGTCGGTTGGCGCCTTCTTCTTCCTCTTTTTTTACTATGCGGCTTCGCTGAATCGAAGTACAGCTGCCACGCACCATAAAATAGTGGTTCGGAACCAAGCTTAATGCAATAGAAGAATCATTGCTCGATTGGATCGAAATTTCGCTCAAGGACAAAGGCATCCCATCGCCGATCCTTTATCGAAGTCCCAGGACGACCTTATCGGCAGAACCCTAGTAAAGAAAAAACCCAACTCAATTTGAGTTAGGTTTTTCAAAGTGCCGAAGGCGGGACTCGAACCCGCATACCTTGCGGCACACGCCCCTGAAACGTGCGTGTCTACCAATTTCACCACTTCGGCATTATTCCCTCCCCCGAAGAGAAGGGCCAGGGTTGAAGTCTTGTGCCCGGGACTGGACTCGAACCAGCATACCTTACGGCATACGCCCCTCAAACGTACGTGTCTACCAATTTCACCACCCGGGCAGGGTTGAATAGCAAGGCGGCAAAGGTAAAAAAGCTTTCCATTCCACCCAATACATGTATTCCGGCTGGGGAAAAGACCTGCCTGCCTTGAGGTAGGTTTAACTCCCGCCTTCGTTGCGCCATTTGGCGGACTTCAGCGGACGAGCACGATCCCAGCTTCGGATCAAAGAACAAAGTAAATGAGCCGGGGATGAGATTTGAACTCACGACCTGCTGATTACGAATCAGCTGCTCTACCCCTGAGCTACCCCGGCAAACCTTCCTTAACTTACAGAAACCCTTTTCAGGGGACACAAAAGTAGAACTATTCGGAAAATGTAGGCTTGAATTTTACCTAGGCGTAAAAATACTTTACCCTCTGGGTCTATCAGTTGCAATTCAGAGAGAGTCTCTTTCGGTTTGCATTTTGGGCAAATCATGGATTCTGGGAAGAATTTTGCCATTCTGGGAGGGGCATCGGTGGATTGTCGCTGGCGATTGTCATGTAACGTAAAGGTCTCTGAGTTGCTGCCTTTGAGACCGCGCGAGAGTTCATCTCCTGGGTGCAGACCCGGGACCAGCCGCCAACTTGGTTAAAGCGTAGGTCGTGGGCGCAGAAGATATTCAAAGCCAGCTGAAGGAACTCTACACCGTTTCTTTCAAGCCATGAGCGTGAAAGAACTTATTCATCTCTTTCGGCTAACGGCCATTGGGTAGCGCCCGGATTCTAACTTGAAAAACTAGCGGAAGAATTGAATGAAGTCCGAAATAGTGCGGGTGCGGCCGTTCGATCCCTTCGGCCTGAGCAGGAGAAAGTAGAGGCTGCGATGATTAATTAACCGGCCTATACCATGAAAGCAAAAGCCGTGTTCTGTTGGACACGGCTTTTGCTTTTGAAGAGGAAGCGGGTCTTAATCCTTTCTGATTTGCTTGCATTTAATGATAAACGCGTCAACATATTTCTCCAGCGTCTTCTTCGCGGCTGCTTTGTATTTTTCTTTGGTGGTTTCAATCAGGACGGGAGTCAATTCTTTTCTGAATGCAAATTGCTTTGCTACACCACTTCTGGCCTTAGACATATCTTCACTATACTTTTCATGGTACTGTGTTGCTCCCATGAAATCCTTGTCTTGCCATAGTAGCTCGCCCTGACTTTTCTTGTTCCAGAATAATGTATATCCACTTTCGGCCTGACCTACGCTCATTATGGGATTGATGGCCCATGAGTATTTCTTGGATGTGGTAGCGGGGCGATACCATCCATTGCCCACATCCTGGTATGCCGTTTCCTTAATTTCAAGATTAACAAGCACCTCTGCAAAATCAACAGTCAGGTAAAAATAACCTGCGGGTGCACCAATTTCTTCGGCGAAGGCTGCGCCTTTCTTAATCTTTCCGAAGGCAAAGCCAAGCTCGCTTCGGCCATGCAAAATATTACCATTGTGCGCCGTGCTCGTTACCCAGGCGTTTCCACCTTTATCATGCTTATTTTCTTCAGCAGTCGCATCGATCTTTTCTCCGTTCTTGTAGAAATCGGTAGCCGTAATGGCGCTCCAGGCAACAGTATCTATTCCATTTGATTTCAGCTGTGCCTGAAAATAGGAATAGAAGTAATTGGTGACTTCTTGAAAATCTCCGTCGGTCAAATCTCCGTCTGTGGTTTCCAGGTAGGCGGATACCCGCGCGCCCGCCACGGTACCTTGATTTCCTTTGGCACCAGTTTTTGCAGTCGTTGTGAGTTTATAATTTACGGTTATCTGTGCAAGGGCAAGTCGATCCAGCTTTGAGAGAATCTTGGGCTTATCAATTCTAAATTTGTCAGCGTCCGTCTGGGAATAAGTCATTTGTGCGGTTAGCGCAATAATGAGAACAATCGAAAATTGCTTCATAGCGATGGGGTTTGGTTTTTTTCTTTCAAGATTGCAAATCTGATTGGTTTAAGCAAGTACGTCGATTCCTTCCTTGGGGCATTAAGGCACTTAACGTGGCAATATCTTCCGAGGCTACACTGATCTTCTAAGGCTCTGTTTGGCTGCGAAAATTTGCAGCAATCAAACTAACAGTTGTAAGCAGACGCAAAGAATTTTAACAAAAAGCTGAAACAGGAAGTCAAAATTTAGCACCTTCGCCTTATCAAATAATTAGGGAATGCGCCCTGTCATCACCACCGTGTTGACAGGGCGATTTCGTTTTAATGGGGTCGTTGCAAACGAACAGTTGTTGTGAAGCCGAAAACAATTTTTGAAAAGATTTGGGATGCGCACGTGGTCAGGAAGGCCGAGGGATTTCCGGATGCCCTATTCATTGACCGCCACTTCATCCATGAGGTTACTAGCCCGCAGGCATTTGACGGACTCCGGCAGCGTGGGATACCCGTATTTAATGTCTCCCGCACCACCGCAACAGCAGACCACAACGTACCCACCAAAGATCAGCACCTTCCCATCAAAGAAGCTCTTTCCCGACACCAGGTAGAAACACTTCGCAAGAACTGCAAGGAGTTTGAAGTAGAACTATATGATCTGGGACATCCGTTTCAGGGTATTGTTCATATCATCGGACCTGAACTGGGGCTCACATTGCCCGGAATGACAATCGTCTGCGGCGACAGTCACACGTCAACCCATGGCGCCTTTGGCAACATCGCATTTGGGATTGGAACCAGCGAAGTTGAGCAAGTCCTGGCAACACAGTGTGTGTTGCAGCACAAGCCGAAAACCATGCGGATTGAGATCAATGGAAGACTCGCCCACGGGGTTGTAAGCAAGGATATTATTCTCTACATCATTTCCCATATCTCTTCCAGCGGAGCGACAGGTTATTTTGTGGAATATGCAGGCGACACCATCCGCAACCTGTCGATGGAAGCGCGCATGACGGTCTGCAACATGAGCATCGAGATGGGTGCACGTGGTGGTTTAATCGCTCCCGATGAAACAACCTATGCCTACATCCACGGTAGAAAATTTGCACCGCAGGGAGAGGCATTTCATGCTGCTGTCAAACAGTGGAAGGCGCTGTGCACAGACGAAGGTGCATCATATGACAAGGTATTGAAATTTGATGCAGCGGATATTGCGCCAATGATTACGTATGGAACGAATCCAGGCATGGGTATGCGGGTTACGGATCGAATCCCGACGCTGGAAGAGCTAGGAGCTTTAAGTGATCATACATCCTTTAGGAATTCGCTGGAGTATATGGGGCTCGAGCCAGGATCGTCCATCCTGGGGAAAGCCATTGACTACGTCTTTATCGGAAGTTGCACGAATGCCCGGATCGAGGATCTCCGTTTGGTGGCGTCACTCGTGGAAGGTAAGCAGCGTGCCAGCGGTGTGGAAGTTTGGGTTGTGCCCGGATCAAAGCAAGTCGAAGATCAGGCGCGGAAAGAGGGCCTTGACAAGATATTCTCGGCTGCTGGATTTGAACTTAGGAGCCCAGGATGCTCGGCATGCCTCGGCATGAACGAAGATAAAGTGCCTGCTGGAAAATATTGCATTTCTACCTCCAACCGGAATTTTGAAGGTCGGCAAGGCCCGCGTTCAAGAACCTTTCTTGCGAGCCCCCTCAGCGCGGCAGCGGCAGCGATCACGGGCAAAGTAACGGATGTAAGGACCTGGATGGAAACAATCCAATGAGCTGATCACAATGGCAAAGGAAAAATTTATTACACTTCATTCTACGGCAGTTCCGTTGTCCATTGAAAACATCGACACGGATCAGATTATCCCAGCGCGATTTCTAAAAGCTACGACGCGAGAAGGGTTCGGCGAGAATTTGTTCCGAGACTGGCGGTATGATTCAACCAATCAGCCAGTCGCCGATTTTGTACTCAACAACCCGTTGTTCAAGGGCAAGGTTCTTGTCGCCGGAAAGAATTTTGGCTGCGGAAGCAGTCGCGAGCATGCAGCATGGGCGATTTACGATTTTGGATTTCGCGTCGTGATCTCGAGCTTCTTTGCGGATATATTCAAGAATAATGCGCTCAACAATGGTCTGCTGCCTTTGGTTGTATCGGAGGCATTTCTTAAAACTTGTTTTGAAGCAATAGCGAAGAATCCAAATATGGAAATCACTGTCGACCTGGAAAATCAGGTTGTCAGGATAAACGGTACTTCAGAGCGTTTTGATATTAACGCCTTCAAGAAAACCAGCCTGATGCACGGAGAGGATGATATTGATTACCTGTTGGGCCTGCGAGAAGAAGTCCGGGAATTCGACAAGTCCCACCCCATCTTATCATCACGCGCATGAAGAAGAAAATAGTTATTCTTCCGGGTGATGGCATTGGTACGGAAGTTACCGCCGAGGGCAAGCGTGTGCTCGAAGAAATAGCAAAGGTTTTTGGCCATTCGTTTGAATTTGAAGAGGCACTCATCGGGCATGCCGCCATTGAAGTTACAGGAAGCGCGTTGCCTGATATCACCTTAACCAAATTGAGACTTGCTGATGCGATTCTTTTTGGTGCCGTTGGCCACCCCAAATACGACAATGATCCTTCGCTTCTGGTGCGTCCCGAGCAGGGCCTCCTCAAGATGCGCAAGGAGCTGGGCTTGTATGCCAACCTGCGCCCCATAAAACTTTTTGATGAACTTTTGGATGCGTCGAGTATCAAGCCGGAGATTCTTCGCGGTGCTGATATTCTATTCTTCCGTGAACTGACCGGTGATGTCTATTTCGGTGAGAAGGGAAAGAAAGATGATGGAAGAACTGCCTATGACGTAATGATTTACCATCAGTACGAAATTGAACGTATTGCGCACAAAGCCTTCCAGGCCGCACAACTTCGGAAGAAAAAGGTCACCTCGGTCGACAAAGCCAATGTGCTGGAAAGCTCACGGCTGTGGAGAAAAGTTGTACAAGAAGTCGGCAAGCAATACCCCGATGTATCCCTGGAGCATGAATTTGTTGATGCGATGGCAATGAAGCTCATCCAACAGCCGCGTCGTTTTGATGTTGTCCTCACAGGGAATCTGTTTGGTGACATTCTTACCGATGAAGCTTCTCAAATTGCTGGTTCCATGGGAATGCTGGCGTCGGCCTCTATCGGCGATACCGTGGGTCTATATGAGCCGATCCACGGCAGCGCACACGACATCACCGGCAAGGGCATTGCCAATCCGCTGGCGTCCATTTTGTCGGCTGCGCTGATGCTGGAGATCTCCTTCGGCTGGAAAGAAGAATCGGAAGCCGTCGTCAATGCGGTCCGCAACGTGCTCCAGCTGGGATATCGTACGGTTGATATCGCGATGGCAGACACACCAAAAGAAAAGATCCTGGATACCCGGAAAATGGGTGATTGTGTGATAGCACAATTGGCCAAGTTAGGGGTAGTCCTGACAAATTGAAGACACAAATTGATTTTAACAACATAATCATGAGCCAGAAAGTACAAATCTTCGACACCACCCTCCGCGACGGCGAACAGGTGCCCGGCTGCCAATTGCAGACCGAAGAAAAGGTGATGATTGCGAAAGAGCTCGAATCACTTGGTGTCGACGTTATCGAAGCCGGGTTTCCGATTTCAAGCCCAGGCGATTTTCTATCCGTGGTCGAGATTTCGAAGGCGGTGAGCCACACGACTGTTTGCGGCCTTACCCGCGCCAAGAAAGAGGACATTGACGTCGCCGCGGAGGCCCTCCGTCATGCACGCCACGGACGTATTCATACCGGGATAGGGTCTTCAGATGTACACATCAAACACAAATTCAAGTCAACACGCGAACAGGTGTTGGAGCAGGGCGTGTGGGCAGTTAGGTATGCCAAGGAGAAAAATTACGAAGTGGAGTTCTACGCCGAGGATGCGGGCCGTGCCGACCTGGCTTTTCTCGCCCAGATGATTGAAGCGGTCATCGAAGCCGGCGCAGATGTAGTTAATATCCCAGACACGACTGGCTATTGTCTGCCGCACTTGTATGGAAAGCGCATTCAGTATCTTTTTGAGAATGTTCGCAATATTCACAAAGCAGTGGTATCCGTTCATTGCCACAACGACCTGGGCCTGGCTACAGCCAATACCATCGAGGGAATTATTCACGGTGCCAGGCAGGTAGAGGTCACCATCAATGGCATTGGAGAACGCGCCGGCAACACCTCGCTGGAGGAAGTTGCAATGATTCTTCAAACGCACAAGGACCTGGGTTTCCACACGAATATTCAGTCGGAGCGGATCTTTGACCTCAGCCAACAGGTAAGCCAGATGATGCGCATGCCGGTTCAGGCCAACAAGGCCATCGTGGGAAAGAATGCTTTTGCTCATTCCTCCGGCATCCATCAGGACGGATTTCTGAAGCATGCAGAGAACTACGAAATCATCAATCCCGCTGATGTCGGTGTTCCGTGTTCATCCATTGTACTTACCGCCCGGAGCGGCCGCGCCGCATTAAAACACCGCCTGGAACTCCTGGGATACAGCATGGCAGGGGAGGAATTGAATAGCTTCTATGAGAATTTCCTGCTTGTAGCAGATGAAAAGAAGCTGGTGGATGACAACGATCTGACGATGTTGATGAGCAACCATCTGGTGCTGGTGAAGTAGTCTTAGCAGGTCATTTCTTATAGCCCAATCCTTACACTTACGGCTCTTCCGGCGGCAACCAGTTGATGAAAGTGGCCGATGGAGGGGACAAGTTCAAGGGCTTTGTGGATGATCCCAATAACAACACTACCGACGACTATACCTACGATGCCAACGGCAACATGACCCGTGACCTGAACAAAGGCATCGGCACCACCTTGACCGACAATGTAAACCTGATCACGTACAATTTCCTGAACCTCCCGGAAACCGTAACGAAGGGCGGAAACAATGTGCGCTATGTCTACGATGCCACGGGTAGAAAGCTATGGCAAGGGGCCACCTATGGCGGGACTCTAAAACAAACCGACTACGCCGGGGAGTACATCTATGAAAACGACGCCCTGCAGTTCCTTAACCACGAAGAAGGCAGGATTTCGATTGCTGCAAACACGTTAGTTTACACAAATCCTGCAGAGGCCCTCACCGATTTCATCGCTGTAAGTGCTACCTTAGCCTTGGTGACACAAAACGGCACAGAGAAATACGTGAGGGTGACTTCCAATGGGACAACAGCACGGACTGGGGTATTCCCTGTTGGAGGCACATTCACAGTTGTGGCAGGAGAGAAGTACCGCATCCGCGTGAAAGGATACCGCACGGGCAGCAGCGCTGCCTACATCCAGGCGAAGGCCGGCGTAACGGACATCATCTGGCCGGGGGCAGCGATAGCTTCCAATGTGGCTTCTGAGTCGTGGACAGAACAGACGGTTATCATTCCAACAGGTGCTACGCAACTCCAAGTTGGTGTGAACTGGAACACAGTAGTGGCTAA
>JANNAZ010000085.1:0-1911 GCA_031384895.1 Cyclobacteriaceae bacterium
CGGTGGATTAACCTGATCGCCAGACGAAGAGGGTAGCAGTCACAGGTCGCGGCGCCTTCCTCCTCCCTGTCTTATTGCAGTGAGAAGATATAGGCAGCGCCGCTGTCCGGGGCGTTGTTGTCCGTCGGGTTGCCATCGGCACTAGCTTCGCCAAACGCCCCCACAGCCAGGGTGCCGCCGGAGAGCGCGATGCTGCTGCCGAACAGATCAAAGCTTCCGGGATTGGAGGCCTTCACATAGGCCTGCTGGCTCCATTCGCTGCCCGTGCGCGTAAAGACATAGGCGGCGCCACTGTCCGTGGCGCTGTTGTTCGTCGGGTTGCCATTAGCACTAGCTTCGCCAAACGCCCCCACGGCCAGGGTGTCGCCGACAAGTGCGATGCTGCTGCCGAACAGGTCACCAGCCCCGGCATTAGAGGCCTTCACATAGGCCTGCTGGACCCAGGTTTCGTTCGTGCGCGTGAAGACATAAACGGCACCACTCTCTGGGGCACTGTTGTTCCCTTGATTGCCATTAATTCCGGTCGCATTACTGGCTTCGAAAATCGCCCCCACAGCCAGGGTGTCGTCAGCGAGTGCGACGCTGTACCCGAACCAATCTACGCCCCCGGTATTGGAGGCCTTCACATAGGCCTGCTGAGTCCAGTCGCTGCCCGTGCGCGTAAAGACATAGACGGCGCCACTCTCTGGGGCGAGGTTGTTCCCTTGACCGCCATCAATTCCAGTCGCATCACTGGACTCGCCAGTTGCCCCCACGGCCAGGGTGTCTCCCGCGAGTGCGACACTTTCCCCGAACCCATCATTGGTTTCGGTATTGGAGGCTTTCACATAGGCCTGCTGGCTCCAGTCGGTGCCCGTGCGTGTGAAGACATAGACCGCGCCGCTATTCGGGGCGTTGTTGTTCACTTCAGAGTTATTGATTCCGGTCGCATTACTGGCCTCGCCAGGCGCCCCCACGACCAGGGTATCGCCGGCGAGCGCGACGCTGACGCCGAACCCGTCATTGGCTTCGGTATTGGAGGCCTTCAGATAAGCCTGCTGGCTCCAGTTGCTGCCCGTGCGGGTGAAGACATAGACCGCGCCGCTGTCCACAGCGCTGTTGTCCGTCTGGTTGCCATCGGCACTGGCCTCGCCAGGCGCTCCCACGACCAGGGTGTCGCCGGCGAGTGCAAGGCTGTACCCAAATCCGTCATTGGCATCAGTATTGGAGGCCTTGAGATAGCCCTGCTGTACGAGCTGGGCCACAATTTGCTGAGCGGTCTGAGGAGAATCGTTTCCGCCCCCGCATGAATTTATGGTGAGGCTTAGTGCGGCCAGAGACAGCAGACACAAGGTCTTACGCCACGTCCCTCTGTTGGTAGGACTGTGAGTCGGTATGGTCGTCTTCGCCGATGCGAGCATCTCCACGGTCAGTTCCTTAATGTGAGGAATGGAGGTGCCACTGCAAGCAGGACGAGCACTCCTTGGGGCTATCCATCCAAAAGAGATCGTAGTGTAAATTCTGTAGACTATCCCACACAATCCCTCGTTGGAGGGGTGATGTTACAGGCAGATTTCCTGCGCGTAACATTTGATGGTCGGCATGTCAGATCAAGATGGGTCAGGGATGGGAAGTTGCAGGCAGTGCTGCGAGGGAAAGAAGGGACAAGCGCATCGGTGCGAAGCCGGCGGTGTGACTGAACTTGTGGTTGTCGATTACAAACCGGCGGTCTGGTGAAAATTGTGAATGGTAATCTGGGCTAGGGGGGACTTCGACGACTTACAAGTTTGGCACAAAGAAAATATCTTGCAGGGTGCTCAAAAAGTTCGTCCAGCAAGGCCGCAGGCGAGTCGAAACCGGAGGCGTACCCTCAGGGGTACGTTGAGGATTTCGATGAGCTGAGAACGAAGCTGGAGGACTTTTTCAGCACCC
>JANNAZ010000096.1:0-19041 GCA_031384895.1 Cyclobacteriaceae bacterium
ATAATAACGATTGAAGGCGATGAGGTCATCGAAGACGGGGTAATCATTATCAACAAAAACAAAATCGAAGCCGTTGGGAAACGCGCGGATGTGACAGTCCCAACCGGTACAAAAGTGGTCGACGTTAAGGGCAAGACAATCCTTCCTGGGTTGATCGATGTCCATGCCCACATCGGCAATTTCAGGTATGGTTTAAGCCCGCAAAAGCAATGGCAGTATTATGCCAATCTTGCCTACGGGGTGACGACGAGCCATGATCCTTCATCCAACTCAGAGATGATCTTCAGTCAGGCTGAAATGATAAAGTCAGGTGCGATGATAGGCCCCCGTATCTATTCCACAGGCACCATCCTGTACGGAGCCGAAGGAACTTCCCGAACGGTCGTGAATAACCTTGATGATGCACGCAGTGCCATCCGGCGAACGAAGGCTTATGGTGCGTTCTCCGTGAAGAGTTACAATCAGCCCCGGCGTGATCAGCGCCAGCAAATTATTCAGGCATCGCGGGAGTTGGGCGTCGAAGTAGTGCCAGAAGGAGGATCAAACTTCTTTATGAACATGTCCATGGTGATGGACGGCCATACAAGTATTGAGCATAACATTCCGGTAGCTCCGGTTTATCAGGACGTAGTCACTCTTTGGGGTAACAGTGGGACAGCATATACCCCAACGCTTATCGTGAATTTTGGCGGAATGAGCGGGGAAAATTATTGGTACCAGTATTCCAACATTTGGGAAAATGAAAAATTGCTTGCCTTCACTCCGCGTTCAGTGCTGGATACGCGCAGCCGTCACCGGACAATGATCCCGGAAAAGGAATACGATAACGGTCATATCCTCACCGCGATTACCTGCAAAAAACTTAGTGATGCTGGCGTCAAAGTAAATGTCGGCGCCCATGGTCAGCTTCAGGGTATGGGCGTTCACTGGGAAATGTGGATGCTTGCCCAGGGGGGAATGAAACCATTGGAAGCAATACGTTCTGCGACTATGAATGGTGCTTCCTTGCTGGGAATGACCAGCGAGCTTGGCTCCTTGAAAGCGGGAAAACTTGCCGACCTGATTGTCCTTGACAAGAACCCGCTGGAGAATATTCAGAATTCAAATTCCGTTCAATACACGATGATTAACGGCCGTCTTTATGAATCAGCGACGATGAATGAAATTGGGAATTATTCCCGGCCCCGGTCAAAATTCTTCTGGGAACAGAGCGGCTACAGCCCGTCATTCAACTGGCATGAGGAGGCTGTAGGGTGTAGTTGTCAAGAGAACTAATCGTACGTGTCAAGGTTCCATCGCTTCTGATTGGGCGTGCCGCCCCTGAGGTGCGATATGTTGATAACATGAGATAAGTTAAATGATGCCCTTGTATTGAGCTAACATCATCCAAGCATAGTTCTTGAAGACTAAACAAGTCCTCAGCAAACTAGACGAAGTGGCACCAATCGCGAAAGTTAAATCCTAATCTGCCTTAATTTTTGCTTTGGCGGTCGGTTCGGCCATCAGCTTCTCCTTGATCTTCTTCTCTAATTCGTCGCTGAGTTCCGGATTGTCTTCAATGAGTTGCTTCACCGCATCGCGTCCTTGCCCAAGTTTGTTGCCGTTGTAGGCAAACCATGATCCTGACTTCTGGATGATATTCATTTCCACGCCGATGTCAACAATCTCACCGGATTTGGAGATTCCTCGTCCGTACATGATATCGAACTCCACCACCTTGAATGGAGGGGCGACCTTGTTTTTGACCACCTTTACTTTTACCCGGTTACCCGTGATGTCATCGCTGCTTTCCTTGATTTGACCAATCCTGCGAATGTCCAGACGGACTGAGGCATAGAACTTTAGTGCATTTCCACCTGTCGTCGTCTCTGGGTTGCCAAACACAATCCCGATCTTCTCGCGGAGCTGGTTAATGAATACGCAGGCACAGCCGGTCTTGCTGATCGTGCCGGTCAGTTTGCGCAAGGCCTGTGACATCAAGCGGGCATGGAGTCCCATTTTGCTTTCTCCCATTTCGCCTTCCAATTCGGCTTTGGGTACAAGCGCAGCAACCGAATCGATAACAATTATATCGATGGCGCCGGAGCGGATAAGGTGATCGGCAATTTCCAGGGCTTGCTCGCCATTGTCAGGCTGCGATATCAAAAGATTTTCGGTGTCAATCCCCAATTTCTCAGCATACGCTTTATCGAATGCATGCTCTGCGTCAATGAAAGCAGCCAACCCGCCTTTGCGCTGTGCCTCGGCAATACAATGCAGCGTCAGGGTAGTCTTTCCTGAAGATTCAGGGCCGTAGATTTCAGTTACCCGGCCGCGTGGAATACCTCCAATACCCAAGGCTACGTCCAGCCCGATCGATCCGGTCGAAATTGCAGGAACGTCCATGACTTTCTCATCACTCAATTTCATCACCGTACCTTTCCCATAGGTCTTGTCCAGTTTATCGAGGGTCAGTTGAAGGGCTTTCAATTTTTCTTTTGCGTCGCTCATGAGAATAAGGTGTTAAAATGTATACGTGCTTAAGTGCCTACGTGATTTGCTTCAGGTATCTGCCAACAGGTAAAAGCCAATAGCGCGGGGCTGAAATTACTATTTCAATGATAATAAGGAAATCACCCAATGGAGAATAGTTTCGGCCGGAAATCCGGATTAGATTTTAAGTCACTAATCCTTAACGATTAACGGGCAACAATCTTAATTTGCACTTTCATGCGAGTTCTGCATATTATTTTTCTTGCCCTTTGGATATCAACCGGTTGGTGCCAGTTGAACAACCAGGTCTTTGAGGACCGGATGGCGCTAGAAGCGGTGGATTCCGGGAAGCTGTTTGTGGGGTTAAATGCCTTGGGTTTTTTTAAGAATAATGAATATGTACGGACAGTCGTCAAGGGCTATACCCTTTTTGGATACCAGTTTCAGCCTTACCTAAGCTACCACGTGGCCAAGAATGTCCGGATTGATGCGGGAGCATATTTTCAAAAAGACTTCGGCAACACGAATATCTCGACCGTAGCGCCAATTTTCTCTGTCAAGTGGAAATCAAAAGACCTTTCGGTCATTTTTGGAAACCTGGAAGGCAGCCTTAATCACCGGTTGATTGAGCCCCTTTACGATTTTGAGCGCGTCTTAACCAACCGCCTTGAAACAGGGGTTCAGTTCCAGATCAATCGCGAGGATTTATTTGCCGATGCATGGATTGACTGGCAGTACATGGAGTACTTGAATGACTCCAAACAGGAACAATTTGTGGGAGGACTTTCTCTTCAGAAGCGGGTTCTGCGCGTTGGCAGCGGGGCACTGTATGTACCCCTGCAGATCATTGCACGGCATCAAGGAGGCCAGATCGATGCGGCAGGTCTGCCAATCCAATCGGTGGTCAATACAGCCCTTGGGGTAAACTGGATTCAGCCGTTAACCGGATGGGTCAAGGAAGCAGGGATCAGCGGATACTACGTTTTTGATAAGGACATAACCCGTACCCGCCAGGCTTATCTGGATGGTGATGGAGTTTATATTAATGGATACATGGCTACCCGATTCGGGCTGGAGGTAATGGCCAGCTATTGGCAAGGACAGGAGTTCATGTCCTTCCAGGGGGGTAAAATCTATCCGGCGGTTTCTTTGGATGGTCAATCCATTCAACCGTCTCCCAACTTGATGATCCTTCGGTTTTTATACAATTATCAGGTTGCCGATCAACTTGTTTTGTCCCTTCGCTATGAACCGTACTATGACCTGTCCTACAAGTCATTTCAATACGCGTATGGATTTTACATCAACTACCGAGCCCGGTACTTTCTGACTAAACCCCGGCCGTAGTATGAAAAAGAAAATTTTTGGAGTCATCGGAGTTTTGCTCGTGATGTTGGTGGTGTATTATTGGTCCTTAATTTCCTACGGAATAGGGCAGGGCCTCGGGCAATTGAAAATCATCCGGGAGGCAAGGCCAGTGGAGGAATTTCTGGCTGATCCTTCCTTTCCCGATTCACTAAAGTCCAAGCTCGAACTTATTAAACAGGCCAGGCGATTTGCCATTGATTCACTGGGATTGAACGACACCGAAAACTACACAACCCTGTATGACCAGAAGGGAGCGGAGTTGATGTGGTTGGTCATAGCGTGTGAACAATTCCGCCTGGTTGAGAAGCGTTGGGATTTTCCGATCATCGGCTCCTTTCCGTACAAAGGGTTCTTTGTTCAGGAAAAAGCACTGAAAGAGCGCGCCACGCTGGAAGGCGAAGGTTGGGATGTTAGAATCCGAAACGCCGGAGGATGGAGTACGTTGGGCTGGCTTAAGGATCCGATCCTCAGCGGCATGCTACGTCAAAGTGATGGTGACCTTGCCAGCACCATTATTCATGAGATGGTGCATGAAACAATTTTTGTGAAAGACAGTTCCGAATTTAATGAGAACCTTGCCTCCTTCATCGGTGATCGGGGTGCAGAACGTTTTCTGCTTCGCTCCTTCGGAGACACGGCTCGACAGTACCAGGAATACATTCACCAGGATGATAACTACCGTAAAACAATCGACCACCTACTTCGTGGAACAAAATCACTGGATAGTCTTTACCAAACGATGACTGATGAAGAACCCATCGAAAGTAAAAAAGCACGCAAGGAGACTGTCATCCGACGGATTGTTGAATCACTTGATACCATCACGTACAGCGATGGAAAGAAGCGTCCGAACCGTTTTGGCGAACGACTTCCTAATAACGCGTTCTTCATCGCTTACCGAACGTATGAATCCAAACATGATGTAATGCTGGAGGAATGGAACTTACGATTTAAGAAAGACCTGAAAAAGATGATCAGCTACTATCTGAAGGCGTACCCGTCCTTGTGAACAGGGTGTACAGATTAAGGAATTGTTAATACCTTCGCCGGCGTATTACATTGGATAGATGTTGGGTAGCTTGCCAGTAAATACACACCTCATATGGGTAAAAATCCCTCCTACAAGATATTGGTTGTTGACGACGATGAAGCGATTCTCGAATTGTTAAAATACAACCTGGAGAAGGAAGGATATGAAGTGAAAGTTGCCGCCAATGGACAGGTGGGTGTGGATATTTCCCGCAAGTTCCGTCCGGATGTCGTACTGCTCGATATTATGATGCCGGTGATGGATGGTGTCGAAGCCTGCCGGCAGTTGCGCGCCAATCCCGACTTGATTAATACATTTATAGTTTTTCTCACCGCACGTTCAGAAGAATACTCTGAAGTGGCCGCCTTTGATGTTGGTGCGGATGACTACATCAACAAGCCGATTAAGCCAAGGGCGTTGATGAGTCGGATACAGGCCTTGTTGCGCCGGGATTCGAAAGGTAAGACGTCCTCCGGGTTGATTACCCATGGCGACCTGGTGATTGACCGGACGAGCTACACCATCCGGTTGCAGGGAAAGGAGATCAATCTCCCCAAAAAAGAATTTGAGTTACTCTTTTTCCTCGCGCAGCACCCCAATAAGGTCTTCAGCCGCGATGATTTATTGCAGAACATCTGGGGCTCAGACGTATATGTCCTGGCCCGTACGGTGGATGTTCACATTCGCAAAGTGAGAGAAAAGATAGGAGATGATTACATTGCAACCGTCAAAGGAGTCGGATACAAATTCAATTTGATTTAGACCATGGTGTATAGTGCCCGGACGATGGCCCTGCTCCTGGCGGTGTTCATCGCCCTGGTGACCGTGCTCTTTCTTTCCCTGGTAAATGGTGTACGGTACGACGCGCTGATTGTTGGCGGCCTGATTAGCTTCTCCGTATCCTACCTTCTTATCTACGTTGTGTTGGAATTTCTCGTCTTCCGGGAGATCAACAAGATTCACAAAATGCTATCCAAAGTCCGCAAAAAGGAACTTGCAGACATTGGCAAGCAGAAGGCCGGAGCCATCAATCCACTGAAGAACATACACGAAGAGATTTACGCATTCGCGTTGCTCAAGCAAAAAGAAATTGATGAACTCAAGAAGCTCGAAGAATTCCGTAAAGAGTTTGTGGCCAATGTGTCTCACGAGCTGAAGACACCAATATTTGCAGCCCAAGGCTTTATCCATACGCTCCTGGATGGCGCAATGAATGATAAAAATGTTCGAGCCAAGTTTCTCAAAAAGGCCGCGAAGAGCATGGACGGGCTCGACATGTTGGTCAAGGACCTCCTCACCCTTTCTCAGATAGAAACCGGTGACATTAAAATGCGAGTCGATTGCTTTGACCTCGTTGTTGTTTGCGCGGATGTCATTGATCAGCTGGAAGAAAAAGCGAATAAGAAGACCATCCGCATCAAACTGGTTGACCCGCATCAAAAGCTTCTCGTGTATGCGGATGAACAGCGCATATTTCAAGTGGTGGCAAACCTGGTGTCCAACGCGGTGAACTATACGGCCGAAGGAGGGGAGGTTACACTTTCCTTTGAAGTAAGCAAGAAGAGCATCACCACGCTGGTGACTGATACGGGAGAGGGGATCCCGGCAGAACACCTACCCCGGATTTTTGAACGATTCTATCGTGTGGAGAAAAGCCGGAGTAGGGAGAAGGGGGGCACAGGCCTTGGCCTGGCGATTGTCAAGCACATCCTCGAGGGCCATGCCACACGCGCGGAAGTAGAAAGCGTTGTCGGCAAAGGCTCGGTTTTCAGTTTTAAACTGCCACGCGCGAAAGGAGACTAATACAAGTTGCAAGTAATGCAGAGATAGAATTGGAGGACCAGGATGCGTTCTCTCCGTGCCTCAAATCTGAAACCAGAAGCTAACTTATTACTAGCTTTGCACTCCGATTTGCACCGATGCCCAAACCCCGTACCATCCTATTTTCCGACCTTATCATTTTTGAAAACCAGGATTTCCTGGTAATCAATAAACCTCCTTTTATTTCGACTCTTGAAGACCGCGTGGAACCGGTCAATCTCCTTGCGATGGCACGCGAATTTGAACCCCAAGCGCAAGTCGGTCACCGGCTCGATAAGGACACGTCCGGGGTGTTGGCCATAGCGCGAAATGCTGAAGCCTACAGGCATCTGAGTATGCAGTTTGAACACAGAACCGTCAGCAAGGTATACCATGCCGTAGTCGATGGCCGTAAAGACTTTCAGGAAGTTGTCGTCAATGCCCGGATTTTTAAGCAGAATGACGGGACCGTCAAGATTTCCGCAAAGGGTAAGGATGCAGAAACAAGTTTTTCCACAATCCGCGTATTTGCCCACCATAGCCTCATCGAGTGCCGGCCTGTCACCGGGAGGATGCATCAGATCCGTATTCACCTGGCTTCGCTGGGAGCACCAATTACGGGCGACGAGGAATATGGGGGTAAACCCTTCTTGATTTCGTCTATCAAGCGAAATTTTAGAATTAAGAAGGACACGGAGGAGCAGCCTTTGATTAAGCGGATGGCGCTGCATGCGTTTGCCTTGGAATTCAGGGGCTTGGATGGGAAGGCAATCCGGTGCGAAGCCCCTTATCCGAAGGATTTTGCGGCCCTCTGGAAGCAACTTTCAGCAAACAAACCCTAAAATCTGGGACCTCCTTGCATATTCCCATTATTGGGCCTACTTTTGTGTCCCTTTTTAAAGGGCCTTTTTAAGTAGTTAAACCGTTTATTCAAGTGGATTCGATCAGTTACAAAACCAAAAATGCCAACAAAGCCAGTGCTGAAAAGAACTGGGTTTTGGTGGATGCCGAGGACCAGGTATTGGGCCGCGTGGCGAGCCAAATTGCGAAAGTAATCCGAGGCAAGCACAAGACCAGTTACACACCAAACGTCGATTGCGGTGACAACGTCATCGTGATTAACGCAGAGAAGGTGAAAATGACCGGCAAGAAGTGGACGGACCGTGTGATATTCACTCACTCCGGATACAATGGTGGTCAAAAGGAATCTACCCCCAACATGATTAAAGGAAAATACCCGGAGCGTTTGATCGAACATGCAGTTCGTGGCATGCTGCCTAAGAACACTATCGGACGCCAGCTGTTCAGAAGCTTGCATGTGTATGTCGGCACAGTCCATCCGCACGAAGCTCAGCAACCTAAAGTAATCAAATTCTAAGCGCTCATTCATGGAGATTATCAATACCATCGGTCGCAGAAAGACATCCATTGCCCGGGTTTATGTAAAACCTGGAAAAGGAGTCATTGTGATTAACGACCGTGAACTTGCGACCTATTTCACGTCAGAGATTCATCAAATAACGGTGAAGCAAGCGTTGACCATTACGAAGCAGGATGGCAACTACGATGTTACCGTAAGCGTAGAAGGTGGTGGAACCAAGGGACAGGCGGAAGCTATCCGGTTGGGCATCGCTCGCGCATTAGTAACCATCAATAACGAAAATCGCCCTCCATTAAGGAAGGAAGGCTTGCTAACCCGTGACTCCCGTATGGTGGAACGCAAGAAGCCGGGCCGCAGAAAAGCAAGAAGGAAATTCCAGTTTAGCAAACGTTAATTCATTACGATACCGTAGCATGACAGATAAAATGACAACTCAGGAACTGATGGAAGCCGGTGTTCACTTTGGACACCTGACCCGCAAATGGAATCCCCGCATGTCGGAGTACATTTTCATGGAGAACAATGGCATCCACATCATCGATCTCAACAAGACGCTGAAATCCCTGGAGGAAGCAACCTTTGCAATCAAGAACATCGTTCGGTCGGGTCGTAAGATTATGCTTGTTGCTACCAAAAAACAGGCAAAGGATGTGGTCGTGGAAGAAGCTACCCGCCTTAACATGCCGTATGTTACGGAACGCTGGTTGGGCGGTATGCTTACCAATTTTGCTACGATTCGTAAATCGCTAAAGAAGCTTGCGCAGATTGAAAAAATGATGAAGGAGGATTCATTTGGCAACATTGCGAAACGCGAGCGCCTTATGATTTCACGAGAAAAAACCAAGTTGGGAAAACTGCTTGGCGGAATCACGGACCTGAATCGCCTGCCGGCTGCACTGTTTGTGATCGATGTAAAACGCGAACACATTGCAGTAGCCGAAGCTCAAAAATTGAATATTCCGGTCTTCGCTATGGTGGATACTAACTCGGATCCTTCAGACATTGATTTCCCGATCCCTGCCAACGACGATGCGTTTAAGAGCATTTCAATTATCACCAAGTACATTGGAAAAGCTATTGAAGAAGCGTTGATGGAACGCAAAAAGGACAAGGAAGAGACCGGCATGAAGAAAGAGGAGGACGAAAAACGCAAAGTGGACGAAGCAGTTCAGGAAGCATAACCTCACCGCCGGAAAGCTTTTGATCGTCCTGCTTACCAGATCCGGAAGCAGGACGAATTATTTTGGACCTGTTTGTTGAAGGACAGGCGAACAATTAACAACTAACAACGATTATGTCAGCAATCACAGCACAAGATGTTAACAGACTCCGCGCCATGACCGGAGCGGGCATGATGGACTGCAAAAAAGCCCTCACCGAAGCGGATGGAGATTTTGAGAAGGCCATTGAGAACCTAAGAAAGAAGGGCCAGAAGGTTTCGGCCTCTCGCTCGGACAAGGAAGCGAAAGAAGGTTCCGTATTCATAAAGGTCTCTGATGACAAAAAGGAGGCGGTGTTGATTGCCCTGAACTGCGAGACGGATTTTGTGGCCAAGAACGAGGATTTCCAGAATCTGGGAAAACTGATTGCAGAGACGGCCTTCTCAAAGAAAGTTTCCGATAAGGAAGCGTTGCTGAATGAGAAAGTTGGAGCCCTTACCATCGCGGAAAAAATTACCGAACTCGTCGGGAAGATTGGCGAGAAACTTGAAGTGAGTCAGTTTGTCTACATGCATGGTGAGGCCGTGGTGCCGTACATCCATTCAGGCAGCAAACTTGGCGTGCTGGTTTCCCTCAAGGGAGTGAACGGCAAAGATGTCACGGAAGCCGGTAAGGACGTGGGGATGCAGATCGCCGCTATGAACCCGGTAGCTGTGGATGAAAAATCCGTGGACGCATCCGTGATTGAAAAGGAGTTGGAGATCGCGAAGGCACTAATCCTCGCCGAAGGCAAACCCGCCAACATGGTGGAAAAAATTGCCGCAGGAAAGCTGCAGAAGTTCTACAAGGACAATACCCTCGTGCATCAGCTCTTTGTGAAAGACAGTTCAAAGACGGTGGCACAATACCTGGAAAGTGTGTCCAAGGGATTGGCGGTAGCAGAATTCAAAAGGGTGGCGATTGGCTGATAATTGTTAGGATCATCGTTGATTTAGAAATAGAGCTACCCAACAGGGTAGCTTTTTTTATAAACGCTGATTTGTATTATTCCTAATGTCAATGTCAATACCGTTTGCTTGCTGCTGGATTTGTTTTTACATTTAATTAGTCTATAGAACCCTATCCGTATGAGAATAGCATTCTTTTTTCTGGGAATGGTTTTCTTTTTTCAGGCCAATTCGGGAATCAATAGCCTCACAGGCCCAGTGGCTCCATGCCCAAACGGCTCCAATCAGTGTCTTGTAAACTACTCAACAGTACTTAGTGGTTTTGGGATTGTAGAAAATGTGGTTGAAGTGAAATGGGACTTTTATCAAAATACCCAACTGATCAAAACCGTTTATTCATCGTCCTTTCCTTCCACGGCGTTTCCCAGTGCTACAGCCCAAGTTCTTGCGGGTACGCTCCCCACTGGCTCGGTCCAGGTAAGTGTTCGTGTGAAAGTGTTCCGTCAGATAGGGCCAAATTACTCATTCGTATACTTTAGTCGTTCGCTGAATTTTTTTGTAGGGCTTCCGGCACCAACAAGCATCACTGGGGCAAGTCTGATCTGCCCTGGAACTTCAACAGTGTACACTACGGCTACAGTTGCTAACGCCCAATCGTATACTTGGGAGGTCCCTTCCTGGTGGCAAGTAAATGGAATAAGCGGCCCTATCATCAGCGGCCAGGGTCAGAGTGTAAACATTACTGTGCCATTTTGTGACAATAGTCGATTTCTCAGGGAATACCCTTCTCCGACTTACGGAGTAGTGAAGGTTAAGGCTGTAAGTGCATCCTGCGGGAGTGGTGGATACAAACAAATGACGATAAACGTTGATTACCCGTTGGTGATTTCGGAAGTGATCAATGGGGATGGCACGCTAACACTCTCTGCAAATTATACCCAATTTTACCCTTACATATGGTCTACACCACCAAACTGGGAAGTTGTGAACAACAATGGCTACATGATAACATACAATACGTTTGGCTTGGAAGGTCAAGTGGTCCTGCGATATCAATCTCTCTGCGGATGCGTGTTTGACCTTGCTTACAACCACTACCCACCAGAACCGCCACCACCTCCACCACCTCCATGTTGTGAGTTAATTCAGGCCTTCCCAAATCCCGCCTCAGAAAGAATAACGCTGCGATCGGATGGGAAAGAGATCCGCGAAGTATGGGTCGAAACGGATGGACAATTTCAGTGTGTTGGACTTGCGGGAATTGAGGTGGCTCTTGATATCTCCAACCTTAAGCCTGGCCCGCACATCCTGCGAATAAAGGATTCAAACGGTAAGTTCCAATCCCTTCGTATTGTTAAGTCCAGGTGATAGTAGTTGGTTTGACTCCTTAGCCTCGAGCCAGGCAGAATAAAACCTTCATTTTCGGTATCTGGCCGAGGTGTGTGTTATTGAAATGATCGGAATATTTTGCAGATGCTCTTCGTGCCTCCGAAGGACGCTGCCAACGGGCAACGCGTCAGTAGACTCGCTCCATATCCTGTCTGGTTCTAGCCAATTCGAAAAACCCGTTGTGTTTCATCTACTTTCTTATCTTTAGCATCTTCATATGCACCCATTGCGCAAAGCGTTATCCATATTTTCTCTATTCAAGCAAGCGATCCTCGGCAAAGAGCAGAATTTCACCGAGGGGAGTATCAATCGCGCAATTTTTCTGTTGTCCATCCCCATGATCCTGGAGATGGCCATGGAATCGTTGCTGGCCGTTGTCGATATATTTTTCATTAGCCGACTTCACGACAACAATGCCATCACCGCCGTTGGCCTTACCGAATCGGTTATCGCTATCGTGTATTCTTTGGCAATGGGTTTGGGTATGGCCGCCACTGCAATGGTTGCACGTCGGGTGGGGGAAAAGGATCGACCTGGGGCGGCTATAGCTGCCGTGAATGCGCTTTACATTGGCGCAGTTGTCTCTGTTTTCATCAGCCTAACCGGCCTGCTGTTCCATAAGGAAATACTCTCGCTGATGGGTGCTTCTGAATCTGTGATTGCAGTCGGTGCTGGCTATACGTGGTGGATGTTGACCGGCAATTTTACCATCGTTGCCTTGTTTCTGGTCAATGCTATTTTCAGGGGAGCAGGCAACGCGGCGATTGCTATGCAGTCCCTCTGGATCGCCAATATTCTCAACATGATTCTGGACCCCATTTTGATTTTTGGCTGGGGACCAATTCCCTCATTGGGTGTTGAGGGAGCGGCAATTGCCACGAACATTGGGCGAGGAGCGGGTGTACTCTATCAGGTTTATTTTCTCATGGGGAAGAAGGGAATCATTCAAATACGAAGCGAGAACTTGATCTACGACAAAGCCGTTGTTATTCGACTGCTCAACGTGGCGGCGGGCAATGTTGGTCAATTCCTGATCTCAACGGCCAGCTGGCTGTTCCTTGCACGCATCATCGTGAATTTCGGAAGTGCTGCCTTTGCCGGTTATCAGATTGCCATCCGCATTATCATATTTACTATCCTTCCTTCGTGGGGGATGGCGAATGCTGCCGCAACGCTGGTAGGTCAGAACCTGGGCGCCAAGTTACCGGAGCGTGCTGAAGAATCGGTTTGGAAAGCAGGTTTCCTGAACATGGTGTTCCTGGGATTTATATCCATCATCTTCTATTTTGTCTCCGAGCCGATCATGCAAATATTTTCATCAGACCCTGGAGTCGTTCGATACGGCACGCAATGCCTGCGCATCGTAGCCTTTGGATATGTCTTCTATGGATACGGGATGGTTATCGTGCAAGCGTTCAACGGTGCGGGAGACAGTCGCACACCCACTATTTTGAACCTGTTTTGCTATTGGTTCTTTCAGATTCCACTGGCCTATGTGCTGGCGATGAAAGTTGACCTTGGAGCCTCTGGCGCATTCTGGGCAATTGCCATAGCCGAATCCGTAATCGCTGTCATAGCGATCCTACTCTTTCGGCGCGGAACGTGGAAGCAGGTGACGATATAATGTAGGTTGTTGGCCTATTCAAGCCAACAGCCAAGATCTACCCACTTACTGATTCCCGCTCTCTTTCTTTTTGAATGCTGCTTTTACCGCATTCTCCAGTTCTCCCCCTGCCTTCTTCAGCGATGTTTCCACTTCTTTCCAGCGTTCTTTGTTTTCGGCTTCATTCCTGAGTTTTTCAGCGGAGACCTTTAACTCCTCGTATTTCTTGCGCAAGTCAGCCTCTATCCGGGTGCGGGCATCCCGTGCCTCGCTATAGAACTGATCGAGTTTCTTGCCAAAATCGGTGAAGATTTTCTCCGCTTTTCCTTCTTCGTTGGTTTCCATAGGGTGGTGATTGTTATTGATTCCCTAAATTACAGACTTTATATCAAATCCCATGGAAGCAGCCGCAGAACAAGATCCGCTCGAGCAAATCCAGCGCTTGCTGGAAAATAAGTCAGCCGCGAAGCAGATTACCTTCCGGAAGCTCCTGAGCTCCTTTGATTTGCTGGCAAAGGAATCTAAGCGGGTCGCTGCCGAGTTGAAAAAGAAAGCCAAACCTGGAGATCAGGATGTTACCGTCGGCTTTGAGCGTATCAATGAACATGAATTCCAGATAAAGTTAGCTGGCGACATGCTTGTTTTTGTATTGCATACGAACATCGTCACGTTTGAAGATTCACATGACGTCATGAAAGATCCGTATATTCTGGCAGCCGACATTAACCGGTACTTTGGTCAAATCATGATCTATAATTTCATGTCCGATTCGATCAAGTTTCACCGAGTCAATGATCCGGGCTATCTGCTCGCGCGGCTTCTAATCAACCACGATGGCCGGTATATCATTGAAGGCGAAGGAAAACTTGGTGTTGTGTTTAGTCACATTTCGGAAGCTTCGATTACGGAACACGACTTGAATATCCTCGTTAAGCTTGCGTTGACTCTCGCGATTGAAAACGACCTGATGGCACCCCCGTATCCGCAGGTGAAATTCATCACCTTGCATCAGAAGCTGGAGAAGACACAGGAATTGGGCGCGGGTCAGAAGATTGGATTCCGGATGAGTTTTCATGGGAAACTGGAAGGGTAGGCAGGTTACATGTTTCAGGTTTCAGGGTACAAGGTGGGTCAAATTCGCTGTCATATTGTTTTAAGGGTATATCAATCCGTTCCGTGATTATTCTAATTTTGGGGACACACTTTAAACTTGGAACTTTAAACTTTGAACCCTGAACTAAGCATATCTCGTTTTTGGCGACAGACTCGCGTCGTTATTCTTGCATTGATAATTCTATTTTCCGGCGCCTGTGCTTCAAACAAGCACAAGCCACATAAAAAACTGAAACCGGGCAAGCCAATTCCTTGTCCGATGAAAGACTGCTGATCCATGCGTAAGATCATCGTTGCCATTGATGGATATTCAGCGTGCGGTAAGAGCACTACAGCCAAAGAGACAGCACGGATCCTTGGTTACCGGCATGTCGATTCAGGCGCAATGTACCGAGCTGTAACGCTTTATTTGCTCGAGCATCACGTTGCTTTGACCAACCCAAAGGAAGTGGATAAAGCGCTAGAAAAAATAAAGATCTTCTTCCGGGTTAACAAACACGGGCTGACTGAGGCCTATCTAAATGGGCTCAATGTGGAAAAAGAAATCCGGGAAATGCGAGTGTCTGAATACGTGAGCCAGGTGAGTGCCTTAGCCCAGGTTCGGCATGCAATGGTTGAACTGCAACGCAAAATGGGCAAGGAAAGGGCCATTGTAATGGATGGCCGTGATATCGGTACCGTCGTTTTTCCAGATGCAGAGCTAAAGTTGTTCATGGGTGCCGACATTTTGGTCCGGGCCTTTCGCCGCCAACGGGAATTGTTGAGCCGGGATGAAATGATTGAGATTGACACCATTGTAGACAACCTCTTGAAGCGGGATAAAATAGACAGCACGCGCAAGGAAAGCCCGCTCCGAAAGGCGGACGATGCGATCGCACTTGATACGACGCACATTACCGTGGATGAGGAAGTGGACTTGGTGGCCAGGCTGGCTCTGGGACAAATTCTGAAGCCCCGAAAGTAGGGCCTGCGGGACCATCAAAAACAACCAATAAAAGCCCAAAAAACCCTTGCAGGGTGTGGATAATTACTAATTTTGCCACGGCCTAAAACCTGTTTTTCTCTTATCTTCATCCATGGGCAAATTTATCCGTCTCAAGAAAGGATTTACCATCAATCTTGCCGGCAAAGCCGCTCCGAAAATTGCGGAGCCAACGGCTGCCGAAACCGTTGCTATCAAGCCTTCTGATTTTCACGGTGTGTACATACCAAAGCTTTTGGTTAAAGAGGGCGACACCGTCAAGGCGGGCAGCCCCCTGTTCCACGATAAAAAACTGGAGGACGTTCAGTTTACCTCTCCCGTTAGCGGCGAAGTAGTCAGGGTAACCCGCGGCGAGAAGCGAAAACTGATCGAAGTGGTCATTCTGGCCGACAAAGTCATCACGTACTTCCCTTTTAAGAAGCATAGCGTGTCCGATATCGCTAATCTGTCCGCCGAAGATGTAAAAGGACAATTGCTAGCGTCAGGTGTTTGGACGAACCTGGTTCAGCGGCCTTTTGGAATCCTCGCGGAACCAACCGCCACCCCAAAAGCCATTCATATTTCAGCGTTTGATACTTCTCCACTCGCGCCGGAATACAGCATTTTGTTTAAAGGGCAAGATCATTTCTTTCAGACGGGTGTTGACATTCTCAAGAAGCTGACCCCTGGGTTAGTCCATGTGAACATCCATACCGGAAGTGAGCTATCTACCGTGTTTTCCCAAGCGAAGGGAGCTGAAGTGAATAAGTTTTCAGGACCGCACCCTTCTGGTTGCGTCGGAGTTCAGATCCATCACGTAGATCCCATCAATAAAGGCGATGTGGTCTGGACGATCAACCCGTTTGGCGTTATCCAGATTGGAAAACTATTCTTGCAGGGAATTTACGACGCATCTAAGCTTGTGGCAATCACCGGCTCTGAGGTAAAAACACCTCAGTATGTCAGGACAGTAACCGGTGCCTCGATTAAGCATTTGATTGCAAATAATCTTTCTTCTGAAAATGTTCGGTTTATATCCGGGAATCCCTTGACAGGAACAAGCATCGGACGGGACGGTCATCTGGGATTCTACGATCATCAGCTTACGGTTCTTCCAGAAGGCGATTCCCATGAGTTCCTTGGCTGGATTATGCCGGGAGCAAATAAACTGAGCGTTCAGCGTGCATGGGGGCTGTTCTCCTTTCTTACGCCGAATCGCGAGTTTAGAGTGGATACAAATACGCACGGTGAGCCTCGGGCCCTTGTGCAAACCGGTGTCTTCGAACAACTGGTGCCGATGGACATCCTGCCCGGCCATCTTTTGAAGAGCGTGCTGGTGGAAGATATTGACGAAATGGAAGCGCTGGGAATTTATGAAGTGATTGAGGAAGATCTTGCCTTATGCGAGTTTGCCGATGTGTCGAAGCACAATGTGCAGGAAATTCTTCGTGACGGCATTGAATTGATTCGCTTGAGTTAAATGAACATATGAAGTTTGTTAGAAAGCAGCTTGACTCGGTCAAGCATAATTTTGAAAAAGGAGGAAAGTGGGAGAAGTACTTCTTTGCCTATGAGGCAATGGATACATTCTTATTTTCGCCAGATACCACCACCGACGCGAAAGGGGCGCAAATACGCGATGCGATCGATCTGAAGCGTCTGATGATAACGGTGATCATTGCCATGCTCCCGTGCTTAATCTTCGGGATGTGGAATGTGGGGCACCAGCATTTCCTCGCCATCGGACAGGGCGCGACATTTACTCAGGAAATCTGGGTCGGACTAATAAAAACTGTTCCCATCATCATTGTATCCTACGGCGTTGGACTGGGAATTGAATTTATTTTTTCAACCATACGCCGTCACCCAGTCAATGAAGGATTTCTTGTCACCGGAATGCTTATCCCGCTGGTGATGCCTCCGGACGTTCCCCTGTGGCAAGTTGCTGTGGCTACTGCTTTTGCTGTTGTTATTGGCAAGGAAGCATTTGGAGGTACAGGAATGAATGTGGTGAATATTGCGTTAACTGCGCGGGCCTTTCTTTATTTCGCTTACCCTTCGCAGATATCTGGTGAGGTTTGGACGTATCTGGGGAGCGGGGCTACAACAGTCGCTGGGTACTCGGGGGCCACGCCGCTCGCCCTTGCCGCCGGCAGCACAGGCAATGCAGTCAATGAGTTAAATGCGTTTGGTGCCGGATGGGCAGACGGGGTGTACACGCTTTGGAATATGTTTCTGGGTGTTATGCCCGGGTGCATTGGCGAAACCTCAACGCTGATGTGTCTGATCGGCGCATTTATGCTTGTTGCCACGGGAGTAGGGAGCTGGAAGATTATTGTTAGTGTGTTTGCAGGGGCATGGGGAATGGGGTTGTTGCTCAACGCAATGGGCACGTCACCGTTTACTCAACTGCCAGCACATTATCACCTGGTGATGGGCGGACTGGCCTTTGGAGCGGTCTTCATGGCGACCGACCCGGTCACGGCAGCGCAAACCGAAACGGGCAAATGGTTTTATGGATTACTCATCGGGATGTTTACCGTGCTCATTCGGGTGTTTAACCCGGCTTACCCGGAAGGCATCATGCTGGCAATTCTCCTCATGAATGTCTTCGCTCCGCTGATCGATTATTTTGTAGTGAGTGCAAACAAAAAAAGAAGAATACAACGTGCGACAGTCTAATTCCTACATTATTCTCTATGCCATGGCCATCACGGTGGTTTGTGGCGGCTTGTTGGCTTTTGCTTCGGTAAGCTTGAAAGAAAAGCAAGACGCCAACATTGCGATGGAAAAGAAACAGAATATCCTTTCGTCTGTGCTTGCCCTCAAAGAAGGGGATGACATCAATGCACTTTACGCCAGCCAGGTCAAGGGCTTTGTTCTGGACTATACTGGAAACGTAAAGGAGGGAATGATTCCGGAGCAGGTCGAACTTTCAAAAGAATATAAGAAGGCACCCATGGACCGCTTGCTGCCAGTCTATGAATTCCGCAATCAGGCTGATCCGACTAAAATAGAGTACGCAGTAATGCCTGTTTATGGCTACGGATTGTGGAATAATATCTGGGGTTTTGTGGCTGTAAAATCGGACTTCTCCACGATACAGGGCGTAAAATTCAGCCATGTGGGAGAAACGCCCGGATTGGGAGCCCGCATCGAATCGGAGGAAATTCAGGAACGATATAAGGGTAAGGTAATTTTTGATAGCGGAACCCTTGCCTCCGTCATGATGCAAAAAGGTGAAGGTCAGGATTACAGCAATGCGCCTCACAAGGTGGACGGTATGTCTGGAGCGACACTTACAGGTAAAGGAGTTAACAACATGCTGAAGGACTACTTCACATGCTATGAAAATTATTTGAGGAAGAATTCAGCAGTAAATCAATAAGCACATGAGCACCGCCACGGAAGTAGTAGAACATGTAGAAGAGAAGAAAAAGGTTGAGCCGCTCTTTTCAAAGAAGAATAGAAAACTTGTATCCAACCCACTGGATATTGATAATCCCGTAACGGTACAAGTATTAGGGATATGCTCTGCCTTGGCTGTAACAACCCAACTGAAGCCAGCCTTTGTGATGGCACTTGGGTTGACTATTGTAACCGCGAGTTCAAACGTGGCTATTTCAATGCTGCGTAATACGATCCCGTCACGAATACGGATTATCGTTCAATTGGCAGTTGTGTCACTGTGGGTAATTCTGGTTGATCAGGTGCTGAAGGCTTATGTGTACGATGTTTCAAAACAACTTTCTGTTTTTGTGGGTCTTATTATCACCAACTGTATCGTCATGGGTCGGTTGGAGGCCTTTGCCATGGC
>JANNAZ010000110.1:0-10046 GCA_031384895.1 Cyclobacteriaceae bacterium
CCGCTCGTCGACCTCGCCCCCGTCTACAGCGAAGGTACGTAGTGCATCGAGAGGCTAATGCATGTAATCAAGCAAGAACTCGTCGTATTCCGCTCTCTCGTCTGATGCAGGGAGGGCGTCGTTGGCTTCTTTCTCGAGTGAAGCCAGGTCTACCTTTTGATTGGTGAGTTCCTCTTTGGAAAGGGAATAGTAGCGCGCCAACGCTTCTTTCTTATCAAGCCAGGTGGTGTAGTCCTTGATCAGTTCCTCGTTGCCGCTGGCCATAATCGTCTGCTTAATCTTGTTGGTAGAGTTGAGCAACAATCCTTTCGTTGTCATCTGGAACTCAAACATGGTCTGCAGCATCGCTGGGTTGGTTGTGCTGGCGTCCAGGCAATAATTGTAGAACCGCTGGAAACGCGGCTGCAATACATCCCAGTACTTCGTTTTCTCTGCCTCGCTCATGGGTGGGAAATAGCGGTTGATGAAGTCCATTGATTTTTCCATCGCCACGGAATAATACTCCGCTGCTTTCGGCAGGTCGCCTTTCTTCCAATACAAAATACCGAGGTCTTCCTGCGACTTAACATAGTCCGGGTGGGTCTCCCCCAGTGCCGAACCACGGATCGCCATGGCCTGGGTCATCACTTTTTCCGCTTCATCAAACCTGCCTTGCATCCGGTAGAAATTCCCCTGGTCGTTCAGCACCTTAGCATAGTTTGGATTCTGCTCTCCGAAACGTGCCTTGTATAGGTTTGCCGCCGACTGAAGAAGGCCTTCCACTTTGTCCAGCTTGCCCATCTGGATGTAGAGCAAGGCCAGGCTGTTTTGCACTCCGGCATAATACGGGTTACTGCTTCCGAGTCCCTTTTCCAGTGCCAGGTAGATTGCTTCAGCCTCGGCCTGTTTGCCGGTCTGCTGGTAAAGCAAGGCCAGGTTGGACTGAACGCCCACCTGGTTGCGCATATTCTTTTTCTTCAACTTGTCGAGAATCGCGGACGCTTTCTTCAGGTTTTCGATGCCGTCAGTGAACCGGCCGATCTCCGAAAACAGGATAGCCTGATTGTTCAGGACAATGGCATATTCCTGACTTCCGCTACCGATGCGGTGCTCAATCACGCTAAGCGCCTCTTCAAAATTTATTTCGGCCTCGTGGTACCGGGCAAATTCCTGCATGAGCACTGCGCGGTTGTTCAGCGAAGACGCATAGGCCTTGCTGTTCTTGCCCAGTGTTTTTTCGCGCAGGGTGAGCGCTTCGGTGGTGAACTTCTCCGAGGTACTGTACCGGCCCATTGTAGCGTAGAGTAACCCGAGGTCGGCAAATACTTTGCTGTAGTTGATGTTGCTGGTGATCCCCTCGGTCTCGTAGGCTGTTTTGGCAATCAGAAAATTAACTTCCGCAGCCGGGTAAAGGCGTTCCTTGTAAAGTTTTTCCGCGATGTCGAGGAAATCACGGCAACGCTGGGAGGCCGTTTTGTCTTCCGCGTTTTTCGTCATACTGGTAACGGTAGTGACCGTCTTGATGGCCGTCTCATCGGCATCCTGGATGTCCATCATCCCGGAGTTGTCGATGACCGAGATGGCGTAATTGAAATCTGACGAGTCGATCCGGTCGCGCTCCTCCTCCAGGTTCCCCGCTGCCATCTTCTTGCCGCGGTCCATTTGTTTCTTCAGCATGTTGTCGAACTGGGCGTTTGCCACATTGAGGGTCAAAAGGAACATGGCGAATAGAAGAAGTTTTTTCATGACTTAGCGGTTAATACAAATTAAGCAACACTCACGACAACATGATTTGGTTTCACGCCTGCCTTCGCCGAAGCGGCTACGCGCAGGCAGGCAAAGACACAAGGAACACAAGGAATTCGACGAAAAATCTCTTGGCGGCCTTTGCGTGAAAAATTCCATTTCCATAGCTTGATCAAGTTAAAAATTATCGATCAATATCTTCTACCTTTCGGGCAAAATTCTCCTCTCTTGAGACTCTACCGCAACCTTTCTGAAGCCGTCATCGAAAATCTTCATCAAATCTTTGTTGAAAACCGCTATGCCGACAAGGTCATTGAAAAGGTGCTTAAGCAACATCCCAAGTGGGGCGCCAGAGACCGCCGATTTATCGCTGAGACGACCTACGACATTGTACGCTGGTACCGGTTATTCGTTGAACTGACGCATGCAGACCCCAAGGACTTCTGGGCCCTTTTCGGTGCCTGGTGCATGTGGAACAAAGTTGACCTCCCCGACTGGGAAGAGCTGGCAGGCCTGAATAAGAGTCAGTTCTATGAAAACTACGACAAGGCGCAGCACATTCTCAAAGTGCGTGAATCGATCCCTGATTGGCTGGATGAACTTGGGCAAAAGGAGCTCGGTAGTTTTTGGGAAAAGGAAATCCACGCACTGAATGAGTCCGCGAAAGTTGTTCTTCGCGTAAATACCATAAAAATCTCCCGCAAAGAATTACAGCAACAACTGCGCGATGAAGAAGGCATTGAAACGGAGCCACTCGATGATTATCCCGATGCCATTATCCTCAGTGAACGTCAGAATATTTTTACACGCCAGCAGTTCAAGGATGGCTTGTTTGAGGTCCAGGATGCCGGCTCCCAACGCATCGCCGCATTTCTGGATGTGAAAGCGGGCATGCGTGTGGTTGATGCCTGCGCTGGCGGTGGTGGAAAAACATTACACCTGGCAGCCCTCATGCAAACCAAAGGACGTATCATAGCCATGGATACGGAGGGATGGAAATTGGACGAACTGAAGAAACGTGCACGACGCGCCGGCGCAAGCGACATCATTGAAACGCGGGTGATCGAGTCATCCAAAGTCATCAAGCGGCTGGAGAACTCAGCCGATCGGCTGCTGCTGGATGTTCCCTGTTCGGGGCTGGGCGTGTTGAAGCGCAACCCCGATGCAAAGTGGAAATTATCGCTTGAGTTTATCGACAAGATAAAAGTTATTCAGCAAGACATACTACGTAGCTACAGCGCCATGCTAAAGAAGGGTGGCATTATGGTATACTCAACGTGCAGCATTCTTCCATCAGAAAATGAGAAACAGGTTGCCGCGTTTCTGGAATCGAATCCCGGGAAGTTCGAGCGCCTGGAAGAAAGAACGTTACATCCAAGTGACGGGTTCGATGGGTTTTATATGTGTCGATTGAAGCGGTTGTAGGCTTTTAAGAGACGAAGTTACACGGAGGAACACGGAGGTATCACGGAGTTTCACGGAGAATGGTGTGGAAATGGACGAGCGCGTAAGGTGATCTTTGCGTTAGCCTCTGCGGTTGAAGCGGTTGTAGGTGATCTAGCAGACGAAGTTACACGGAGGAACACGGAGGTATCACGGAGTTTCACGGAGAATTGAGCCAGGTGCTTGTGCGCTTGAAGAGAGGTATGGAAATGGACGAGCGTTTTTGCTAATGCATCCTATTGACATAACTTAAGTCAAATTTCGATTTATGGAAAAATCACTTAAGGAATTGCTGCAAGAAGTGGAACGAGCTCGTCTGGAATTCCTTGGCGCAACCAATGGACTCTCTGTTAATCAAGCCAGTTGGAAACCAGATGATCAGACCTGGTCTGTTATCGACAATGTCGAACATTTATTCTGGGCTGAATTGGGAGGCATCAACGGTATGTGGAAAACATTTGAGGCCGTACGGCGCAATCAACCGGTGTACACGGGCGAAGTCATTCATGAAGGCCTGCCGATAGAAAAGATCGTCGAAATGACCTGGAAACCAAAAGAGCAAGTCCCCGAAATTGCCAGACCGCGCTGGGGAGGTTCACTCTCCTATTGGGTTGCAGCGTTATCCAATTTACAATTGCTGCTTACCAACCTGACCGATGCAATCGGTGGCGCTGATCTGAAAAAAATCATTCATCCACATCCCATCTCCGGACCGATCAACATTATTCAGCGATTTGAGTTTTTGCGTTTTCATATGAACCGCCATCAAAAACAGATTGAAAACCTGAAGAAGCACCCTGGATTTCCAAAGGAATAGAAAGCGTTCAATCTCAAGCCCGAGTTAGAACAATGACTCCGGCAAGAATTTCTCCAATTCCCTGAAACGATAACCAACGGTAACCCCCAACTTCACATCACTGGTGAAGAAGTAGGACGGGTCGACAAGAAAGTAGTCGAGCTCATAGGAGGACCGGAAGGCAGCATACCATCGTCGTCCGTTGTATCCCGCGTTCAACACCCCGCTTGCCTTCCATTCCGCATTTACGGATGTTCGCTCACCTACGTTGCCTTTGTACACGTTCACCGCCACCCCTGCTCCAGCAAAGATCATCGGTGAAAAAAACCATCGACCATTCTTCGTGGTCAGGTTATAACCATACCCAGGCATGACGACCACACCTGGCGCATGCACGTATTGAAGACCAGCCTGCTCCCCGTACGTTGCGGCGACGTCCAGGCTGGAGGGAACCAGAGAGGTCCCTACACCGAGCCTGCGGTAAAAAGGTTCTATTCTCATTAGGACCGAACCGGAACTGCGAAGCTGGACTTCGCTCTGGAACGCGGCTGAGCGATACGAATATCTGCTATGATTGAAATAGTACGTGAAGGGAATGCCGAGGCTAAGCATGTCAACGGAAGGTGTGGAGATAAATTGACCTGCAGGGTCGGCCGCGACAAGCCCGGTGCTTTGCAACCAGTAACCCCGTATCGTCCACCTCCTGAAAGAAAAACTCCCTGACAAACGAAACTGCTGCAAATTCTGAAGTCCGGTTTGAAGAACCCTGGATTGAGGAAGGGAAAAAGCAACATCTATATCAATGAACTTGTAGGTGAGGCCCGCACCCAGCAGATCGCTTGTGTTGGTGAAGACTCCACCCCCATTCGGTGCTTCTCCTCTTTTGGAACCATACTCCAGAAGATACCGCTGGGAAAGATAGGTGACCCTGAAGTCATTCTTCGGTGGAAATCCCCGGACAAACAGACTGTCCGCTCCATCCAGTGTTCGTAAAGATTGCGTAGGTGACAATGCAGGCTGTCCGTGGGACAAGGTCATCAATATACATCCCATCAGCACCAGGCAACTTGCTCGCAGTATTTTCATGACCTTCAAAAATACGCGTAAAGTTTTTAAACCGTATCTTGGATCGCATCATGTCAAAGTTCGGCTACATAAAACAGCGACTCTTCTCCGCACTCCGGCAGCGGGTACTCGGGCCCTTTGCACAAGGTGTCATCTATCGCACAGCAAACGGCCTCCTGGCGGCCCCGCTGGAAGATGTATCGGTGGGCAAATCACTTGGGTTCAAAGGGGCCTACGATAGCGGAGAAATAGAAGAACTGAAGAAGCTGGTCTTGCCGGGCGACATCATTTATGTTGTGGGGACACACATCGGCGCCCTGCTCTTCCCATTGGCAAAGGTCTGCAAAGAAGTTGTCGGCTATGAGGCCAACCCAGACACCTTTGAATATGTCCGTATGAACACGCAGTTGAACAAAGCCCAGAATGTGCGTCTCTACAACCTGGCAGTCGGTGACTCGGATAGAAAAATTGAATTTTATCAGAACCGGTCAAACTCGGGCGGCAGCAAGATCAAACCTCAGATCGACCAGTATTACTACACATACGACTCGCCAAAAACGATTGAGGTTCCAATGATCAATCTGGATGCCCACATCCGTCATGAGCAACTTCCGGCCCCCAGCGGAATCGTTATGGATATTGAAGGCGCAGAATTTCTCGCGCTCAAGGGAATGCAGGAAACACTGACCAGCGTTCGATTTCTATATATTGAATATGTACCTCATCATCTGGAAAATGTTTCCGGCGTTACTAACGATCAGTTCTTCGCCCAACTCCTTCCTCATTTTGACCACGTCCGGTTTATGCGCAGCCGGCCCGGCACACTGGACCTAAAATCCAACCCGCTGGAATTTCGATTGGTCATTGATGAATATTTCAAACACGGTCACTCCGATGACCTCTTGTTCACGAAAATCGGGTGATGCCTACTCGCTGATCAGTGTTCACGCATAGGCAGCTTCTTATGAGCTTCGTCGTTTGCCTGGTAGTCTTTCAAAAGATAAACCGTGAAGTAACGCGCCATGCTCCCTCCGCGATAACTGTAGAAGACTTTTACTAATTCTGCAGAATGAAAATTCCGGTAATAACTGTCTTCCAGATCCAGGTAGTAATTGCTTGGAATAATGACCAGCGCGCTGTCCCCCAGTTTAAGTGCAGGCCGAAGTTGGTTAAGCCAGACATACTGGTGAAGGTCTACTACCTGGCCAACGCCAATGACCGTTTTATTCAAGGGTCGGGCCACGTAATATTCAATGTGCGCTGCCGGAAACCATTTGTTGACCACCAGCGGAAGATTTGGCGGGATCTTACCCAGGTTCTCCTGCTCTGAAAGCCACGGACCAAAGGATTTGGAAAATCGCCCCCACCCATACAGATCCAGCGTAAAATCATCATCACCAAATTTGCTCTTTGTGTGACTCCCAAAAGTTCCGGGGTATAGCTCTATTACCAACACTGCCAGGATCAGCATGGTGCCGACCGCAATTGCGCTGACGTTAAGAATACGTGGCTCCCGAACATTTCCAGTTGTAATCATTTTCTCATCCAGGTAGGCTGCGGCCAGGAACGACAACACCATAAACCCCGGTCCGCTCCAGTGGGGAAGCATCGGATTGAACAAGGACATGATTGAAACAATTGCCACCAAAGGCACTCCATTAAACAGCACAAAGCGGAGTGACCCTGAAGAAAGGTACTTGATCGTCCTCAGCTTCCACAAAGCAATTAGGATCAGAACTGAGTTGACGGGGTTGCTGTACAGCAATTGGCCGAACACGGCCTGAATAAAATAGTCCAGGTGAATCCACGAACCCTGCACGTCCACCCGCTCACTGTGGAATCGGTAGGTAATAAAATCGTTCTGAATATTCCAGATGAGAATCGGGCTTATCACCACCGCAGTTACAGCTGTCGAGAGATAGACTCCTGGTGAAGTGAGCCTTTTTTTGGTGAAAAATACGATGTACCCTCCCAGGCTGACCCAAAGAAATACGCCGTGAATTTTACAGAGGATGGTTGCGCCTGCAAGTAGCCCAAACAATAACCACGAGCGAATCGGCACGGGCTGATCCTCCGGAATGGCAAGGATGGAATGCATGACAAGTAGGGAGCCCAACCAGGCAACCACTTGTGGACTATCCGGAATAATGAATGTTCCCGCAAGAAGTGAGGTGTACAGACTGGCGGTATACAGGATGGCAGCAAACCACCCTGTTTGCTCATTCTTCAACACGGTCCCCAGACGATAGGTTAGCCAGGTGCCCACTCCCGCACAGGCGATCGGGCCCAGTCGGACAAAAAATTCATCGGTAAGGGTCAGGTTAAGAGTAAAAATGCGAATAAGCAGTGCTACCCCGGGAGGGTGATCGAAGTAATTGGGCTGAAGATTCAGTGCATATAGAAAATAATAGGCTTCGTCATTGCCAAATTCCAAAACCATAGCGGTGACCATTCGAAGGATCGTAGCCACCAATATCAACTGAACCAAACGTCTCGGCACAACAGCATGTTAATTGTGAAAAGTACACTTTTGTCCCTAACTTTTGAAATCCAGCGAACCCTTTACCATGATTCACCGAATTGCCCTGTCTTTACTTCTCTTATTGACTGTCCCTGTATCAGGCCAAAAAATGAAGACCTATGTTCAGCAGGTTCCAGGCTCGAGCCGCGTGTTTACCATGGTGGCCGTAGGCGGTGGAAAATTTACCCTGGGCAGCAAGAGCATTCTGGCGGATAGCGACGAAGCCCCCACCGCAGAAATCGAGCTTTCCGCTTTTTGGATGTGTAATCACGAAGTCACTTTTGGAGAGTGGGACACTTACTTCAAAGATCAGTCGCTTCCACAAACAAAAACCATGGATGGCATCACGCGCGCCACTCCGCAATACATCGACCTCACCTGGGGTATGGGTCGCGAACCCAATCATCCTGCCAACAGCATGAGTCAACAAGCCGCGATGATGTACTGCCGTTGGTTGCATTCAAAGACGGGTTTCTTTTTCAGACTACCCACGGAAGCCGAATGGGAATATGCGTGCAAAGCCGGAGCGGCCGCACCGGATCCTGCAGCACTCCCTGATATCGCCTATTTCGCAGATAACAGTGAGAACAAGTTTCATTTGGTTATGGAGAAGAAACCAAATGCCTGGGGCTTTTTCGATATGCTTGGAAACTTGAGTGAGTGGACGCTCGATCAATATGATCCGATGTACTATCGAACAATTTCCCCTAAAGACCCGGTCACCACACCTGGACCACGGTATCCGCGTACCGTGCGCGGCGGATCTTATCTTGATCCAGTAAACCAACTCCGCTGTACCAACCGGATCCCATCCGACCCAAAATGGAATCAGCGTGATCCGCAGATTCCGAAGAGCCGGTGGTGGCTAACTGAAGGCATGTTTGCTGGCTTCCGTGTGGTCAGGCCTCTGAAGCAGCCCTCGCCGGATGAAATTGACCAGTTTTACCGTCAATATTTGAAATAGCCCCCCGGCCCAAATACTGAAATAGGTATTCAAAAGAAACCCTACCTTCGACTATCCTCATTAAAAGCACAATACCATGAACAATTCAACACCAACTCGCCGCACGTTTATAAAGCAGTCTACCCTCGCTGCAGGGTCATTAATCACCCTACCGCTCATTTCGGAAGGAGGGCTTTTTAATTCTTCCGCGGATGATACCATTAAGGTCGCCCTTGTCGGTTGCGGCGGAAGAGGAACCGGCGCTGCGCTGCAAGCCTTGCTAACAAAGCAGAATGTAAAGCTCGTTGCCATGGCCGACGCTTTTCGCGACCGCCTTGACGAGTGCTATACTAATTTGATGGCCGATGACCTGATGGATATTGCCGGAGTTTCCGGAAACGTTAAGTCACGCGTTGCTGTAAAAGAGGAAAACAAGTTTGTTGGGTTTGATGGTTATCTTAAGGCAATAGCACTGGCGGACGTAGTAATCCTAACCACCCCGCCTGGATTCCGCCCGCTTCATTTCGAGGAAGTCGTGAAGCAAGGCAAGCATGCGTTTGTAGAAAAGCCATTAGCAACTGATCCCGCAGGGATAAAACGTGTATTGGATGCCGCACAGATAGCAAAGCAGAAGAAACTGAACATTGTGGTAGGTCTTCAGCGCCACTACCAGAACTCGTATCGCGAGTTGTACAGTCGGTATAAAGATGGAATGATCGGCGAAATTGTCTCTGCGCAAGCCTGGTGGGACAATGACGGTGTGTGGGTAAAGGAACGTAAGTCTGGAATGACAGAAATGGAATACCAGATGCGCAACTGGTACTACTTTAATTGGCTTTGTGGCGACCACATCGTTGAGCAACACATTCACAACATGGACGTCATCAACTGGTTCAAGGGTGGCTACCCGGTGAAGGCACAAGGCCTGGGCGGTCGTGAGGTGCGTAAAGGAAAAGACTTTGGGGAAATCTTTGATCATCACTATGTCGAGTTTGAATATGCCGACGGAACAATACTGAACAGCCAATGCCGCCACATCAAGGGAACCATGAGCAAAGTGGATGAACTGATCATGGGTACCAAAGGATCAATCCATTGCGACGCAGCAAAAATCGTCGACAGAAAAGGAAATGCGGTGTATCAGTACACGAAGGCGAATGAGAATAACCCCTATCAGACCGAACACGATGAGCTGTTTGAAGCCATCGCCAAAGGTGAATACAAGTTTGCCGATGCCGAAAATGGTGCGCGCAGTACAATGACCGCGATTCTCGGACGGATGGCTACTTACTCCGGTCAGGTCGTAGAGTTCGAGAAAGCCATCAACTCCGGGATTTCCCTTCAGCCCGGCCGCTATGCATGGGATGCGGATATGCCGTCAAAGCCAGATGCCAATGGACTTTATGCCTGCGCTGTACCGGGTGTGACAAAATATTTTTCATAGCAAGTATAATTACATGGGCACGCAGGACAAACGCGTAGACTCCTACATCGCGGCGTCTGAGGATTTTGCTAAGCCAATCCTTAAGCACCTGAGAAAACTTGTCCATGGA
>JANNAZ010000153.1:0-1771 GCA_031384895.1 Cyclobacteriaceae bacterium
GTTGTGGCCACTGCGACTGTTGGCAGCTTCACGCCAGGGGATATCATGTCGGACTTCCGGACACCCGGTTCAAGCATTTTTCCACTCGCCGGTTCAAAATACGTTTTTGAGCATGAATCAGCGATAGCGGATATTAATAAAGATAAAATCGGAGAACTCTACGTCATTGCCAGTGAAAGAGGCGGAGGGCCAAATACCCTGCCGAGCAAATTCTTTCTAACCGGATTTAAATATGCTGTTGGAAGTTTAGTGCCACTTTTTAACGCAGTCTTTCTGGGCACCGACAGACCTGGAAGTATTGGAATTGCAGATTTTGACGGCGATGGAAAGGCTGAGGTGTACTTAAGAAACAGGATATATGCGGCTGAATCAGGGGTGCTTTTGTATGACGGGGGAGGCAACTGGGACAGAACAGTAAACGCTGGGCCTGTTGCCGCCAACATTCTCGGTGATTCAAAGCTTGAATTGGTTTGCGGCCCCATTATATATACGATTCCAAGTTTGGCTTCCAGAACACTTCAGGCAACCGTTGTGGCCAAGGACATGAATACCCTTGGTACCACCTACTACCCCAAAGGCTACAACGATACGAACGAATACGGAATTGATCAGGCTAGTTCAACTAGTACCGCAGACTTCAACGGCGATGGGTTCCTTGACGTCTTGATGACAGGTTCCATCAATTGTTCCGGAAACGAAGCAGGGCCTTGCGGAAATAACATTACAACCATCTTCTATTGGGATGTTAAAAACAATACGGTAAGGACATATGCACCGCCCGATGCAGTTACACCGGCCACTGGCTGGTCGTGGGGCACTGGCCGGATCAACCTGGGGGATGCTACGGGCGATGGAAAGTTAGATGCCCTTTTTATTGCTGGTAACAAACTATTCTGCCTGACACTTAATGCCGGAGTACTCACCGTCGTTTGGATCAGAACAATCAATGATTCCCTTTCCGGAATTATTTCGCTTACAGTTTATGATTTTGACAATAATGGAAAACCGGAGGTTGTCTATCGGGATGCGAAAGAACTTGCCGTGGTAGATGGACTTACCGGTGCAACGAAAGCATGGTCTGCCAGTTGTGAGTCGCATACATTTACCGAGGGCCCGGTGATAGCCGATGTGAATGGCGATGGCAATACGGATATTTGTATTCCGTGCTATACCAACCCGCCAATCACAACAGCTACACCGCAACAGCAATCGCTTTCACAGACAAGAATTTATTACTCTAGCACAAACGCCTGGTTGCCTACGCGCAAAGTGTGGAACCAGCATCCGTATTATGTAACCAACATAAATGACAACCTCACCCTGCCAGCCCCGCAGATTGATCCCAGTCTGATCTTTAGTAATGCGCCATGCCCCAGTGGGCTGCCTGGCCCGCAGCGGCCGCTAAATCTTTTCATGAACCAGGTGCCCCGATTGAGTGCCAGCGGATGCCCTGAATTTCCGGCGCCGGATTTGGCTTTCACGGGTGACGTCCCTGCCGTGCCAGGGGTTGATACAGACGGGGATGGTGTTTACACACCAGCCGTGGTGGTTATTCCTCCCATTTGTGGTGACATTGCGATCCAGGCCTTCTTTAATATCATTAATAGTGGATCTCTTCCGATTAGTGATGTTGTACCAGTCAGTTTTTTTAATGGAGACCCAACAGCAAACCCAGTGACGGCGGTACGCTTGCACAACACCACAATTACCATTTCCAATCTACAAGTTGGGCAGAAGCTGGTAACTCCAACCATTACATTCAATGGACCTG
>JANNAZ010000156.1:0-1792 GCA_031384895.1 Cyclobacteriaceae bacterium
GAATAAGTACCGGACAGCGGATATTGTTTCGTTTGTTTCTACTTACGAAGGATTTGGCATGCCGATTGTCGAAGCCAATGCTGTCGGCAGGGTGGTCATTACAAGCAACTTGTTATCTATGCCTGAAATTGCTGGTGATGCTGCCCACCAGGTAAACCCCTTTGATGTGGGTTCTATACGCTCAGGTTTATTAAGAATTATCGAAGACGATGCCTATCGCAACCTGTTGATCCAACAAGGATTTAGGAACAGGATGCGATTTGACGTGGCAACTATTGCCGGTCAATATGCGGAAATATATGACCAGCTTTACTCGTCCGGGGTGAGGAAACCGCGTCGGCCTGTAGCCTGAGGCAGAAAGAGCTTTTAAAAGCAGCTGATTGCGACAGGCTTTCTCAAGTGTCACTTCATTAGAAATTAGCAGCGGCTGAAAATGTGCCGAATAGCCGGAATTATTTCCCAATCTGATAACCAGGAGAATGCCAGTTGCCTGTCCTTGATGCTTGACTGTATGACTCATGGAGGTCCGGACGGAGGCGGTATATATACTGATGGACCGCTGTCTTTCGGAAACAGGCGACTCTCCATCATTGATTTGTCTAAGGCGGGAAACCAGCCCATGCTCAGCGCAGACTCTGACCTGGCCATTACCTACAATGGGGAAATTTATAATTTCAGGATTTTGCGGGACAAGTTGGAGGCAATGGGATTTGCTTTTGCGTCCAAGTCAGATACTGAAGTAATACTATACGCCTACCAGGCTTGGGGATCAAAATCCTTCGAGCTGTTTGAAGGGATGTTTGCCTTTGCACTTTACGACAAGAAACGAAAAGAGTGTTTCCTGGTCAGGGACCATATTGGGGTGAAGCCGCTTTATTATCACTTGGCTGGTGATAAACTGATTTTCTCGTCAGAAGTCCGGGCGTTCAAATCGGTAAACAGCCATTGGCCAGAGGCAGAGGATTGGAAGATATTGTTTTTGGCATTTGGTTCAATCCCGCATCCTTTTACTACCCTTTCTGATGTCTATCAATTGCCCCCAGGATCTTACCTTAAGCTCGAGTTGGGCGACTTCTCACACAGCATTGTTAGCTATTACTCTGTGGGGCCAAGGGATTACCTGAAATCTGACCATACTGAGGATTTGAGAATGATGCAGTTTGCCATTCAGGCGGCTGTGAGCAAGAACCTTATGTCGGATGTGCCCCTGGGAGTTTTTCTGAGTGGCGGAATTGATTCAAGTTTGCTCCTGACGGTGGCCGATCGCCTGAAGTCAGGAATCAATTCTGTTTCCGTGAACTTTGATGAGAGTTCATATGATGAATATCATTATCAGAAGGTGGCCCTCGAGGGAACGACGAATGTTGACCATACCTCTCATCGTATTACCGAGCAGATGTTTTGGGACAGCCTGGAAGATATTTGGAATGCCATGGATCAGCCTTCGATTGACGGGGTAAACTCGTATTTCATTGCGAAGTGTGCGAAAAAGGACGGTCTCAAGGTTGTTTTGTCAGGGTTAGGAGCAGACGAAATATTTGGAGGCTATCCTTCTTTCGATAGGATTCAATGGGTAAGGAGATTGAGGAAAATACCATTCAAGAGGGCGTTAGGAAGGGTGGTTGGGTGGAAGAAGCATGCCTACCGAAGGCTGATGTTTTTGAATTTGCAGGGAGTAACTGGGGATTATTTGTTCTTGCGCGGGATTCACACGCCGGACTATATCGCCAGTATCCTTTCAATTCCAGAAGAAAGGGTGTGGAAGGTATTGGGTACAGTTAAACTGCCGGTG
>JANNAZ010000196.1:0-3235 GCA_031384895.1 Cyclobacteriaceae bacterium
ATTGCCTGTATCTGAACCTCCTCCTCCAGCACCACCACCCCAAACCTGGGCTGTAACAAAACTTACACCCGTCGGCTTTGTCCAAGTTGTTGAGGCGGCTGTGTAATAACGAACCACAGTTGGATTGCCAGGCGCGGTTGAATATAGATATTCCGTTGTTCCAGCCGTGCCATTATACTCATACACTCGGATGGTGTACTCCGTATTTGCTGCCAGGTTGGTGATGTCGACAGTTGTGCCAGTATTGTTGTAAACAGCCGCTGCAATTTTTCCACCACCCGCGCCGTCAAGGTCACCGGCTCCGCCATCAGAAGGGAAAGCTGTGCCGACGACAGCCTGCGTTGAGCTATTGGGCGGTACATAACTGCCTGTGCTGTTGTTTATAATAACGACCCGGCCGGCGACGCCATTGCCATTGACCCAGGTGATTCGCATGGAAGTTTTGCTATTGGAAATCGGAGTTACAGAAATATTATTTGCTTGAGTTGTTGGCGCCTGGCCGAAAGTAATCGAGCTATACAGAGCCGAAACCAAGAACGATGTCAATACAGCAATCTGCCTAATGCGCGAATCGATGCCTGTAGCGACTTTGGCATTCGTTGGTCCTTTCACTTTGCACTGAGTAGAAACTTTCATAATTCCTCGTTTTGCGATAAAAAAATTCGTTAACTGATTCTTTGGGTTTTCTGCTGTTCTTTACTTCGGCGCTTCGCTTAATCAATCTTCCCTTTTGAGTCCGTTTTCATCAAGGTGATAATCTTGAGGGCTCCTTGTATTGTTGTTCCCAAGACCACATAGCCTCCGTCGGCGGCTTGCAGGGCAACGATGCCTTCATCTCTGAATCGGCTACCGAAAGCGGATTTCCAATCCACATTTCCAAATGCGTCAAGCTTAAGCAGGTAAAAGTCAAGGTCACCACGACCTTCAATACCATCTGAGTTTGCAGATGAAAGGATAATCAGGCCCCCATCCAGCGTAGTGTTTACTGAATTGCCAATGTCGTTCTGGTTTTCGATAGGGAAAGTAACAGTGCTCAAGACAGTGCCGTTAGCATCAACCCGCTTGAAGAAAATATCTGTATCTGCGCCCGGCACCGTGCTTCCCGATTTTTCATTGGTTGACCCGGTGATCACGTAGATCAAACCATATTTACAAAAGTCCTTTCCAACCTCACTAAAACCTGGGTTTGCAAGAAGTTGATCAAACTCCGTATTCACGTTGCTTGGAATCGTTTTTACAAGCCGAACGCCCTTGAGACTTGAATTGGTGACTACGCCAGACCAGATCGCCTTGTCCGTTTCATCTACCACTAACCGGGAGGCGAGTTCTGTAGCGCCAGAGAAATGTCCTACTGACGATATTGGTAAAAATGTAGTCTTGTCAATCTCTGTAATGATCATTTTGTTCGATCCTTGAGAACTCAACGAGAGAAAGTTTCCTGTCGAATTAATTGCAATCCCTTTACCATTTTCAGCCTGGCCTGGGTTCAGTGCAAGGTCAATTGAATCTTGTGGCAGCCCATTCTCATCTACCAACAATACCAACGACTTACTGATTCCACTGATATCTATAACACTCCCCGAGATAATGTAACCACCGCCGCTGGGAACCTTCTGGATGGCGGAAGCAGTGTAGTTGCGGTCTTTAATGGTAAATCCGGGATACAGCTGCTGCCAGATTGGATTGCCTTTTTCGTCTGTCTTAATCAACTTTATTTTTGTAAATAGGGTATCTGCATCAGTTTTCTTGATGCTGGTGGTACCCAAAATCGCGAATCCGCCATCTTCAGACAAGGCGAGATCCTCGGCTATGTCGTTATTACCGCCATTGAAATAACGGACAAACGTACTTGATGAACCCGGGTCCACACCTGATTCATCCAAGCAGGAGGCCAGCGACACAAGCAAGCAAAAAATAAAGAGCTTTCTCATACTAACGGATCAGTTTCAATGGTTTGAAGAATGGGTAGATGATGCCGATACTGACGGACATGTTGTTGAACCGGTAATCGTTGTAACGTCCCTGGTAATCAAATGCAATCTCTGCGTTGGTTCGGGTTGGCGGATTGATCACGTTGGTGAAACCTAGTTGGTAACGAGCCTCGGCAGTCAGGTACACTTCGCCAAATTTGTACTTGACTCCAGCGACCATGTTAAGGGAATACAATATCTTTTTGTAGGATTCTGTATCGTCGACAGAACTGCCAACCACAGTAAAGCCGTTGCCCAACAATGTGGAAGCTTGGTTAGAGGAACCCAATAAATAGCTGATTCCAGGTCCTATACCCAGGTAGGTTTGTGTCTGAACCGTATTCTTAAACTTGTATTGTCCGATCACATTCAAATCAAGGTAAGACTGATTAAAAAGGAACTTCTGGCTACTTACTGACATGGTAGGGTCCTCATCGGCTGTCGCCAACTGGTCATTTGAATACGTATATCCACGGGTTACGTAACCCAATTCAGCGACCAAAACAATTGGTAATTTTCTAAAGAAGTCCTTCTCAAATACCCCGTAGGCCTGGAAGCTGGGCGACATACTATATCCACCCTGTCCTGCACCAGCACTCCCCACGTTATATGCGCCTGTTACAACTGGTTGAGTGAGATTCAGACCGGCTTTTATGCCTACACGGAAAAGGGGGTCGTGCCGGAACTTATTGTATAACGCAATAAACTCTGCCGGATCTACTTCCGTGTTGGGTTGGTAGAAATGATCCGTATTCAGCAGCTGCAACATCGTCTCATCTGCCTTCTCAGGCTCCTCCAGATAGATGTAGGAGAGGGTAAGGTACCGCAACGCTAACTTCCGTTCTTCCTTTGTAAAGCCCTGACCGGATTGGCCCTTCAAACAGCCTTCCGCCATGCCGGGCAACTCGTGAAGACGGCCTTGTTCATACGTAGTCTGCATGAGGCGGCCCACCTGGGTACAATTGGTGGCTTGGGAAAAAGCAGGCGAAATTCCTACCGCCCAACAAACAGCCAAAAAATAAAGTCTCTTCATATTCGCAGTCGCTAAGTTTCTTACTTATTGTTGTCAGGATAGGTATCACATGTCCGTTCATACTTCAGACCTGTGGCAAAGTTGTCCCACTCATCTTTGGTCATGTTTCGGTCAACATATCCGCACAACGAGTTGGCCATCGTAGCTACCTGAGTAGGCCACACGTGGATGGTCTCTTTGGCATTATTCGTATTGCTATGAATACCTACCATGAGTTGCTCGTCATCCGGTG
>JANNAZ010000130.1:0-2906 GCA_031384895.1 Cyclobacteriaceae bacterium
GGGCATTGACGAACTTGGCACTTCACTGCAGCACGTGAAGGCCTACAAATCTTAATCGCTCTTTTCCGCTTGACCATCGACGCACATCAGCATTTCTGGATCTTTAATCCGGTTAGGGATTCCTGGATCGATGAAAGCATGAAGGTGCTCAAAAGAGATTTCCTCCCATCCGATCTTGAACCGCTGTTGAAGCAGGCAGGAGTGGACGGATGCGTCGCGGTACAGGCTAATCAATCAGAAATGGAAACGACATTTTTGTTGGCCCAGGCCAAACAGCACAATTTCATCAAGAAAGTTGTTGGATGGGTTGACCTCTCTTCAGAGAATATAGAAGACCGACTGAATGTGTGGAGTCATGAATCCAAGCTGGCGGGTTTCCGACAGATCTTGCAAGGTGAGCCGCCAGAGAAGATGCACGACACCACATTCCGAAAAGGCATTGCAGCGCTGGCTAGCCGTGGATTCACTTACGACTTGCTAATCTATCCTCAACACCTGGATGAAGCGTACGCCTTGGCAAAGGCTTTTCCAAACCAACCCTTCGTCGTTGACCACCTGGCCAAACCAGGAATCAAAGTGCATGCAATGGAGCCCTGGAAAAAGAAAATGAAAGCCCTAGCCGAACTGCCTCATGTTTACTGTAAATTGTCAGGCATGGTTACGGAGGCAGATCACACGCATTGGAAGGAGAACGATTTCACACCTTACCTGGATGTCGTGCTGGAGGCGTTTGGTCCTGGGCGGCTTATGTTTGGCTCAGACTGGCCGGTATGCCTGCTCGCCGCAGACTATTCGAAAACCATGCACGTCGTCCATAATTACATCGGGAAGTTGAGTAGTCCTGAACAACAACTTATCATGGGTGGAACAGCTTGCAGATTTTACAATATCTAGATTTGATTAGCTTCTTAATCAAGCACGACCATGTCAAAAACATTCGCCCTGACCCTCGATCTGAAAGATGACCCAACGCTGATTGCGGCGTATGAAGCGCACCATAGAAATGTGCCAGCGGCAATCACCAAAAGTCTTTACGACGCAGGCATCCTTTTCCTGGACATCTACCGATGGAACAATCGTCTGTTTATGACCATGGTTACCGACGACAATTTCAGCTTTGAAAAGAAAAAAGAAATGGACGAGTCAAATCCGGAGGTTCAGTCCTGGGAGAACCTCATGTGGACGTTTCAACAGGCGCTGCCTGGCACAAAAGACGGTGAGAAATGGCAACTAATGAGTCAAATTTTTGAAATGTGAGCAGTCAAAATAGCCAACGCGTTTATGAATCTTAATCTTAAAGAGAAAGTCATCATCGTCACCGGCGGGGCGAAAGGCATTGGCGAAGGCATCGTGCTCAAGCTGGCCAATGAAGGGGCCATCCCTGTCATCGTAGGCCGTAACCGCGATGACAATCAGCGTGTGGTCAATGCCGTAGAATCGTTGGGAGGCAAGGCAGCTCATGTTGTTGCTGAACTCACTTCTGATGTGGCCTGCAGATGGGCCGTAGATGAGGCCTGCAAAGTTTCTGGAAGAATCGATGGGCTGGTTAACAATGCCGGAGTAAATGATGGAGTAGGATTGATGAAAGGCAGCTACGAAGGCTTCATGTCATCACTTCACAAGAACCTCGTTCATTATTACTTGATGGCGCACTATGCCTTACCCGAGCTGATCAAGAGCAAAGGTCCAATCGTAAACATTGGGTCCAAACTGGCAGAAACAGGGCAGGGAAATACATCGGGTTATGCCGCCGCCAATGGTGGGCGCAACGCACTGACCCGCGAATGGGCCGTGGAACTTTTGCCCTATGGAATCCGCGTGAACGCGGTGATCGTGGCAGAAAGCTATACCCCGCTCTACAAGGCGTGGATAAAAACCTTTCCAAACCCGGAAGAAAAATTGAAGTCGATCACGGACAAAATCCCGTTGGGTAAGCGCATGACATCAGCCGAAGAAATTGCCAATGCGGTAGCGTTCCTGCTTTCTGACTGTTCCAGTCATACCACTGGGCAATTGGTCCATGTCGATGGCGGTTATACGCATCTCGACAGAAGCCTCTAACCAATGCGCATGCCTCAAGAAAAACAATCCGTTGCGGTTCCCTTGCTGCTGGTGACCAGCTTATTCTTTTTTTGGGGATTTGTCCATAACCTGGACCCCATCCTCATTCCTCACCTTCGCAACGCATTCTCGTTAAGTTATTTACAGTCGTCCCTGGTCGACTCGGCTGTTTTCATTGCCTACTTCGTGATGGCCCTGCCTGCAGGTTATTTGATGAAGAAGTACGGGTACAAGACCGGTATCATTATCGGCCTGGTTCTATTTGGCGTGGGCTCGTTGCTGTTTCTTGCAGCAGCCGATACGCGGGCTTACATCTATTTCCTCGGAGCGCTCTTCATCATTGCCAGCGGACTGACGATGCTTGAGACAGCTGCCAATCCCTATGTCACGGTCCTGGGCCCACCTGAAACAGCGACACAGCGACTGAACTTTGCGCAATCATTCAACGGCCTTGCCGTGGTGATCGCACCCTTGGTGGGCGGCAGCCTGATACTAACTGAAAATGTGATGACGGAAGCGGATCGTGCTGCCATGACACCGCAGGCTCTGGATACCCTGCTAGCCGTGGAAGCATCCAGTGTGAAGGGTCCTTACCTCATGCTGGGTCTGCTGGTCCTTGCCGTAGCCGTTGTGTTCATGTTCGTGCGTTTGCCCGAAATCAAAGAAAATGAGGATACAGAGGTGAAGGGGAGTGGCATCTTCAACACCTTGCGACACCGACATCTGCGTTGGGCGGTGCTTGCGCAGTTTGTCTATGTAGGTGCACAAGCTTGCGTGTCAAGTTTTTTTATCAATGCAGCAGTACGGGCGGCCGAAATTACCCAAAAGGAAGCGGCGGTGTATCT
>JANNAZ010000242.1:0-19401 GCA_031384895.1 Cyclobacteriaceae bacterium
CACCGCTTGCGCGAAAGATGGCCAAAGACATGGGCTATGATATTTCCAGGATCCCCGGTTCGGGGGAGCAAGGACGGATAACCCGTCGTGATATTGAAACCTACAAACCTTCTTTTGGCAGCGCGACTGCACCAAGCAAGTCGGCAGTGCCGGTGGTACTTCCGGCAGTCATTGGAAAAGAAAGTTTTGAGGAAATCCCCGTTTCGCAGATGCGCAAGATCATCGCAAAACGGCTGGCAGAGAGTAAGTTCTCCGCTCCGCACTTCTACCTGACCATGGAGATCAACATGGATAAGGCTGTCGAAGCACGCAAGAGTCTCAACGAGGTGGCTCCGGTAAAAATCTCGTTCAATGACATGGTCATCAAGGCCGTTGCTGCGGCACTGCGACAGAATCCTGACGTCAATGTGAGTTGGCTAGGAGATCCCGCTGGAGCGGGACAAGTCAAGATGCGCAAGAATCATCATATTCATATCGGGGTAGCGGTGGCTGTGAAAGACGGACTGCTCGTACCGGTGATTCGGTTTGCCGACAACAAGTCTCTTTCGCATATCGCCGTTGAAGTGAAAGAGCTCGCGCAGAAAGCACACGACAAGAAATTGCAACCTAGCGACTGGGAAGGAAGTACGTTTACGATTTCCAACCTGGGGATGTTTGGCATCGAAGAATTCACGGCAATCATTAACCCACCGGATGCGTGTATCCTGGCGGTGGGCGGCATAAAGGAAACCCCGATTGTGAAGAACGGGCAGGTAGTTCCAGGGAACGTGATGAAGGTCACCATGTCGTGCGATCACCGTGCGGTAGATGGGGCTGTTGGGTCTGCCTTCCTCAAAACACTAAAGGGTCTTCTGGAAGATCCGGTAAGAATCCTTCTTTGAGTCGCTACATACCTGAAGGACGATGACCCCCATTCACGCAACGACTATTCTAGCTGTCCAGCACAACGGGCAAACGGCCATCGGTGGTGATGGTCAGGCTACCCTGGGTGCGACCATTGCGAAAAGCAACGTCAAGAAGATTCGCAAACTACAGGATGGTAAGATTCTGGTCGGGTTTGCGGGCTCAACCGCCGATGCGTTCACACTCCTCGACCGGTTTGATGAAAAACTCAATGCCTACAGCGGCAACATGAAGCGCGCAGCGATTGAATTGGCAAAAGATTGGCGTACGGATCGTTTTCTGCGCAGGCTGGAAGCTATGCTGATCACCGTAAGCAAAGATGAGATGTTGATGGTATCGGGTACGGGAGATGTCCTCGAGCCGGATCACCAGGTGGCTGCCATCGGTTCTGGAGCGATGTATGCCCAGTCGGCAGCGCTGGCATTAAAGAAGCACGCGGCCCATCTTACCGCAGAAGAGATTGTGCGCGAAAGCCTGACGATCGCGGCGGATATCTGCATCTACACCAACCACAACCTGGCTATCGAAAAACTGTAGAGAGACTATTTCAGGCGCAAGCCGCTAAGCGCTTGGCCATTTTGGTATAAAATAAGTTTTTCAATTCCGCCCTGTTCATTCTTCGTGAATTCGATTTGGGCTTCCACGATTTTCAAATAGAACTTGACTTCAGATTCCGCAAAGATTTCCGCCTTAGGCTGGTTTGTTGCCTGGATAGAAAGTTGTTCATTCTCCAGCGATACCTCAATCTGGAATCCGGGTGTGATTTCGTATTTTCCAACGTAGGATTGTAGGATTCCGGAAGGTACGGTTACGGGCCTACGAATCTTCTTCAGCGGGATGGTTTCATCGAGGAGGTGGAATCCCAGGTCATCTGCACCCGCCGTTGAATTGGTAAGTATCACTACGGCCATCTTCTTTTCTGGATCAAATCCAGCAAAGGATCGAAAGCCTCCAGTACCGCCGTTGTGCCACACGATCTTGCCACGAATGTGCCAACCCAACCCAATCTTCATGTTGTTGCGGCCGATGTCGAGGCGAGACTGGTGCGCGTTGGTCATTGCGCGGCCCAGTGTATTGGTCCCGGGATTCAAGTTCGCAAGGAGATACGTCATCATATCTTCCACGTTGGAGAGTATGCCCCCTGCGCCCTGCATACAGCTTTGATCAGCCCAGGTCCATGGCTGCACGGCCCTCTTTCCTGAGTATCCAATGGCCGAGTTGTTATCAGAGCGCCCGGGGTTGTTCATGAAGGTCGACTTCATCTTGAGGGGTGTCAGGATTCGGGTTGACAGGAGTTCCCGGTATGATTTGTTCTCCACCCGGCCGACGAGTACACCCAGAAGACCCATTCCCAAATTTGAATATTCATATTGACTTCCGATATCACGGGGCAGCGCATAGGTGGACAAGAAACTGAACAATTTTTCTTCAGTGTAATCGATGTACGGATTGTCCTCAGCGGCAGGATGCATGTTATCAGGCAGTCGTGGAAGCCCGGAGCGAGCGGAAGCCAGGTCTTCGAATGTGATGGCCTTGTCAGCCCGGGTGGGTGCTGTAACACCTTGCGGAAGAAACTTCTGGATAGGATCCTTCACCGAGAGCTTTCCTTCTTCGGCCAGTTGGGCAGCCAGCGTCGTGGTAAATGTTTTGGTGATTGATCCGATTTCAAAAAGAGTTTTGGAATCAACCCGGCGCTGGTTGGCAACATCAGCGTATCCGAAGGCATAATAAGTTGTTTTTCCATTCTGGTGGATGGCCACTGCAATTCCTGGAGTTTCCTCCGTGTCAAGTCGCTCTTGCAGCCGCGCCTCCACGGTTTGACCGCACGTGGGCATCCAGGAAAGAAATGCGATGAAGAGAATGAGGGCACGAATCGTTATCATAAAGCAGGAGGTAGGTGAATGGGTTAGGAAGGCCTTGTTTTTTGAATGGCCTCTTTGATAATGGCGCACGCCTCACGGATTTCACTTTCTGAAATCGTCAAGGGAGGAGCAATGCGGAAGCTGTTCGGGTGAGAGAGAAACCAATAGCAAATTACGCCGCGTTGCTTGGCGTATTCCACGATGCGGTTCACGCTGTCGGCAGAATCAAAATCTACTGCGAACATCAACCCTATTCGTCGGATTTCCTTTACTTCTGGGTCCTGTATCAATGACTGAATTAGTTTCCCCTTAGCCTCCACGTGAGCCAGGAGGTTTTCCTCCTCGATCACTTCCAGTGTCGCCAGGGCAGAAGCGCAGCACACAGGGTTTCCCCCGAATGTGGTGATGTGCCCAAGCATGGGATTCGTGGTAAATGCCGCAAGGTTTTCTTCTGACGCAACGAGCGCTCCAATCGGCAGCCCTCCACCGAACGCTTTAGCTATGGTGAGCATGTCCGGAACAATACCAAAATGCTCAAAGGCAAATAGCTTGCCGGTACGTCCCATACCGCATTGTATTTCATCTAGTATGAGCAGGGCGCCGGTCTCGTCGCACTTCTTCCTTACCGCTTGCAGGTACGCCTCTGAAGGGATTATTACTCCGGCATCACCCTGGATAGTTTCCAGGATGACACAGGCCGTATCGTTTGTTACCTCCTTCAGGCTTTCGATTGAATTGAAATCGATGAAATGAACATCCGGGAGAAGAGGTCGGAATGCGTTCTTCTTTACCTCGTTACCGGAAACGCTGAGTGAACCATGTGTGCTTCCGTGATACGATTTGCGGCAAGACACCATGCGTGTTCTCCCGGTGATACGCTTGGCTAGCTTGAGCGCTGCTTCATTAGCCTCTGTTCCGGAATTCACAAAGTAGCAGCAGTTGAGAGAGGAGGGAAGAAGGCTGGTGAGTTTTTTGGCCAGACGGTTGGAAGGCGCTTGGATATATTCTCCGTAGGCCATTACATGTAGGTGTTTGTCCACCTGGTCCTTGATGGCTTGTACAACCTTCGGATGACAATGCCCAATATTGCTGACGGCTATCCCGGAGATCATGTCCATGTATCGGGTGCCATCCGGACTGTACACGTATATTCCTTCTGCCCGTTCCACGGCAATACCAAAGGGATGAGGTGACGTTTGCGCGAGGCGGTGAAGAAAGGTGTCTTTGTCGAAGTCCATGTTCAGGGATGCTAAGATCGCAAAAAAAAGCCCCTGCAGAAACTGCAGAGGCCTATCACTAAACACCCCTTGTCTTTAGATCAATATGAGCTGTCGGTTTCAGCCTGGGCTGCCTGACCTCTGTTTCGGCTTTTCCGGTTGGAAGCTAATAGGGAGGATTTCGGAACATCCATTCTTTTCTTGTATAATATTTTCACAACCCGGTTTGAACTGCGGAAGACACAAACGCGGTACTTGGGTTTGTCGAAACGGTTCGGCTTTGGGTTGCGTCCGGCTACAGCGAATTGTGAAATCAACATGCAGATCATGATGCATGCAATAAACACGATGACCTGAGTCAGTCGATGGCGAATGTTGATGTTTGATGCAAGCGTTGTCATATCCCCTCCTTCGTTTTATTGAATCAAAATTGGGACACTATCCGGGCCGGATTCATCCAAAGTCAGGGGAAACAATACATCCGTAAACTAACCATCCAAGACTGGCCATACGCTGAATCCACAGGCCGACATGAATTATAACTGATTGATATTCAATAGTATGAATATTTCAACCCCTGCTTGCGGGACTTCGTCCGAATGGCCTCTTTCTGTTTAACGGCTATTCTATTACTCGATATTCAAATGAATCTTACACGTTGGGTTACCTCCGTATTATGGTTATTTCCAGCGTATTCGTCGCTTGGGTAAGACTCGCTACGCACGTAGACAAGGCAACTCCGCCCTGTTTTGCCGTTCTTGCAGTCATGTTTTCACCGGGCGTTCGCTTCATGTTGCTGGCTACCTTTTTCTTCGCCTTGATGAATACGGCAGTGAAATTCCTGGATCATTTACCTGCCATCGAGATTGCGCTTCTCCGGTCGCTTGTATCCCTGATTATCGCCTTTGGAATTGTCCGATACTTCCGTATCCCGTTACCAGGAAACAACAGCAAGGCCTTGCTCCTCCGTGGTTTTTTTGGATCCAGCTCCCTTGTGTTGTACTTCATCACGCTCCAGCACATGCCGTTGGCAAGCGCTGTTACGCTTCAATACCTATCGCCAATCTTTACTGCCATCATGGGAATCTTTATCGTCAGGGAGCCGGTGAAAGGCTGGCAATGGGTATTCTTTGGGGTTTCATTTTTTGGGGTGCTGATGGTGCAGGGGTTTGATAACCGAATCGAACCGTTGTATCTGGGCTTGGGTATAGGATCTGCGTTCTTTGCCGGGTTGGCCTACAACATGATCAGGCAGCTGAAGTTGACGGAACACCCGCTCGTTATCACGTTCTATTTTCCACTGGTCTCCCTGCCGGTGACGTTGTTGTTGATCAATACTGTTACCTGGGTTGCTCCGCAAGGAACCGATTGGTACTTCCTGATCTTTATCGGCTTAACGGCGCAGATCGCCCAATATTTCATGACGCGTTCCTACCAGTCGGATGAGCTATCTAAGGTGGTAAGCCTGAAATATATTGGTATTGTGTACGCCTTGGTCCTGGGCTATTTCTTCTTTGGCGAAACGTTCAGCCTCGCGGCACATCTGGGGATGATTGTGGTTCTCGCTGGTGTGATACTCAATATCTGGTATAAGCACTCACTGACCCAGCAGCATAAATAGCGTAAGGATGCGGGTTACACACAACTTGGTCAAGCCTGCAACCTGGATACTACTTCTGTTTCGCGAGTTCCTGTACCATGTCTATCAACTTGTTGGAATAGCCCCACTCGTTGTCGTACCAGGCGACCACTTTGACGAAATTGTCATTCAGTGCAATGCCAGCCTTGGCATCGAAGATCGACGTACGGGAATCTCCAACAAAGTCTTGAGAAACCACTTCATCTTCCGTGTAGCCAAGAATACCTTTCATCTCACCATCAGCCGCTTCCTTCATTGCTGCTTTGATCTGATCGTAGGTAGCGGGTTTGGTCAGACGAACGGTAAGGTCAACGACAGATACATCAGCTACCGGAACGCGGAACGACATACCGGTTAGTTTGCCTTTCAGTTCAGGAATTACCAGCGCTACGGCCTTGGCGGCACCTGTAGAAGAAGGGATAATGTTCTGGTAGCCACCACGGCCTCCACGCCAATCTTTACCAGAAGGACTATCGACGGTTTTTTGAGTTGCGGTAACGGCATGTACGGTGCTCATCAGGCCTTCGGAGATGCCGAACTTGTCGTTGAGGACTTTGGCAATTGGAGCAAGGCAGTTAGTCGTACAAGAAGCGTTTGAGATAATGGTTTGATCGGCCCTAAGGCTCTTGTGATTGACACCCATCACAAAGGTTGGTGTGTCGTCTTTCGCGGGAGCGGACATGATGACGCGTTTTGCACCTGCGTTGATGTGCTTCTGGGCATCTGCTTTGGTCAGGAATAGACCAGTAGATTCGATGATTATATCAGCACCGACTTCACCCCATTTGAGGTTGGCTGGATCTTTCTCCGCAGTGACGCGGATGGTCTTGCCATTTACGACCAGATGACCGTCTTTCACTTCAATGGTTCCTTCAAACTTTCCATGGGTGGAGTCATACTTGAGCATATAGGCCATGTATTCCGGATCGACGAGGTCATTGATACCAACGATCTCGATGTCTTTTCTTCCCGCAGCGGCCCGGAAGGCCAGTCTGCCGATTCGGCCAAAACCATTGATTCCAATTTTTGTCATGTCGTGTGCTTTTAGGCGTTGAGGAACAGCGGGTAAAAATATACCAGTAATAAGGGAAAACCAACCTATTCAGTTCCCCGAAAGCCAAAAAAGGCGATAGCGGAGTTTGTCAAATAGGGATTGGGTTCTATCTTTGCGGCTCTTAAAAACGACCGGTCTGTTCGTCTAACGGTTAGGACACCAGATTTTCATTCTGGTAATAGGGGTTCGATTCCCCTACGGACTACAAGAAAACGCCCATTCTAATTCGAATGGGTGTTTTTTTTGCTTTTTCGAGTGACAATTTGGGTTACAAAGTGTAAGTCCTTCTATTGATCTTTTCCTGCTTTGCTTTCTTTCGGGTGATTTGGTGATTCCTGATTTCCGTCGTGCGTACCAGATTCTTCAGTTGGTTTTGAAAAATCCTATTCAGGCTGGAGTGGCATTGCCCAAAGATCATCGTTGCGCTGTGTTGGAAGTGCTTCAACTAAGTCTTGCGAAGGAGTAAAATTTGATCCTGTGGCACCTTGGTGCATATAAAGTTAAATCGGGATTGAACTTCAGATGTTCAGCTGGAAGCGGCGAACACAAATCCCGCCAGAAGGAACCATCACGTAAAATCAAAAAGGGGCCGCTAGGACCCCTTTTTGAGAAAAGATGTGAGGGACAAGCTGGATCAGACCTTTGTAAAAGTTGTTGTCTCCGTGCAATTCGTAGCGGCCTTCACTTCTACGAGCGACAAGATTGTTCCGACGACTGAAAAGGTACTTACATTTGCTGTGCTTCCAGTCTTGGTAGAAGTAATAGTGCTACCGCTGATAGTGTAAGTTCCTGTCTCGGTTGTCGTCCCTGGCTGAGTGAACGTGAAACCGGTTGCTGTGAAGGTCAAGACACCGCAATCTGTAGTACAAGTCTCTACAAAATTATTCCCTGCATCAGTGCAGCCGGTGGCCGCAGCGCTTGTAAATGTCCAACTTCCGAGAAGTGCGTTTGTTGCAGCGGGATCATCTTTTTTGCAAGAAACAGCGATGGCCATGAGGAAAAGGCCCACAGCGAAAAGAGAAAGGATCTTTTTCATAAGCATGGTGTTTAAATTAGTTGCTGAAGTTAATAAAAAATGAATTAAAAAAATACCGCATAGTTTTTTTTATTAAAACGCTTGCCAAGTAAAGCTTACAGGGTAACCCTGTCGAGAAGTCCAGGTTGCACTTCGGTGTCGATAGAATTTATTAATTTTGACCTTTTCAAACCCAAATACAGTTCTATGAAAAGAATCTTCTCAGCCATGATTGTCGGCCCATTCGCGCTCTCTTTCCTTCTTTCGTGTACGAACAGCAACAAACAACTGGAAGCTGTCGTAGTGGATACCACCTATACCGTTACAATTTCCATGAAGGGCCTGGATACAGGCGTACTTTTGATGTCCTACCGAGTGGGTGAAGACCGTAAGACAGATTCGGCGAAGAGCACAACCGGCGTTTATGCTTTTCGCGGAAAGACCGATGAAGCCCGTAAAGCCACGCTGCGTGTTATGGGAGATGAAAGCTATGATTTCATGCAATTCTACCTGGAAAATGGCCAGATCGAGATAGGCGCTGTTAAAGATTCGCTATCCAAGGGAGTTGCAGTCGGTACAAAAACCAACACTGACAATCGTGCACTGCAGCTGGCGCAAGCGCCCGCGCAACTGCGATTGGATAAATTCATTCAGACGTACACGGCGGCCGACAAAAGTAATAAGCAACTCATGGATAGCCTGGATAAGACGTATGATGGTATCGATGCGGATCAAAAGAAGATTACCGGTGATTTTGTTAAGACGCATCCGGGATCGATTGTCTCTGCTTATGAAATAATTGACATGTATTCCTACAATCCAGATGTTCAGAAATTTGACTCTGCTTTTCTTCTTCTCGATTCAGCGGTCAAAGTTTCTTCGATCGGTCAACGGTTGGCTGATCGGCTCACCATCGCCAAGAAGACCGATATCAACCAGATCGCTCCGGATTTCACCATGGATGATGTAAATGGAAAGCCTGTTACGCTATCATCGCTGCGCGGCAAGTATTTGCTGATTGACTTTTGGGCAAGCTGGTGTGGTCCGTGCCGGCGCGAGAATCCCAATCTGGTAAAGACCTACAAAACCTACAATAAGAAAGGCTTCGAGGTAGTGGGGGTATCCTTTGACGAGCCCGAGGACAAAGCCAAGTGGGTAGCGGCTATCAAGAAGGACAAGTTAACTTGGTTGCAGTTGTCTGATCTCAAAGGATGGGAATGTGCGGCGGGTAAGATCTACGGCATCAGCGGCATTCCCATGAACTTCCTCCTGGACCCCCAGGGCAAGATCATCGCGAAAGGATTGCGGGGAGCAGACCTCGATAAGAAGTTAGAGGAGGTCTTTGTTACGCCTTTATCTTCCGCTGGAAACTAGAAAACGATTGTTGCGTAATTCAATGCAGTAACTTCCTTCAGCGGATTTAGAGCAAGGTCTGGATGATAATTGTCATTACCTCCACCTGACTGCCCTCATGATATGGAGCGACCTATTTTGCTAGGTTTATCATTCCGAGATCGTCGGGATAGATACTATGCAAAATATTCATTTTGATCGCCTCCCGTTTGGCAGGCTATTGGGTAATCATGCACCGACGTTGCTGACCTACTTGCAATACATCGTGTTCGGCTCCCTAATTCTTTACTTCGGCCGTGATGTGTTTATCCCGATTAGTTTTGCTGTGCTTATCAGCTTCGTACTCTATCCTTCTTGTGCCTGGATGGAGCGGAAAGGCCTCGGCCGAATGACGGCTATCCTGATCAATCTTGCCATCCTCACGGTTCTCGTTGTAATCATCGTCGCCTTGATGGTCCAGCAGTTTCTTGGTTTTCTCCAGGAATGGCCAGCGCTTCAGAGTAAATTGTTGGAAGCATTTACCCAGGTTAGTCACGTTCTTTCCAATTTTTTTAGCTTTTCACCAGAGAAGCGGGAACGCCTGATGACTACATTCACCGATCAGATTGCGACGGGATCATTCACCATGCTGACCGATGCCATTTCTTTGTCCGCGATCTCCGCCGTTGTGCTTATCCTGGTGCCTGTTTATGCGGTAGTCATTCTGTATTATCGTCACCAGTGGGTCAGGGTCCTTTATCGGATTTTCCCCGACGAGCGAAATGAGAACATAAAGGAAATTCTTGTACTCACCATTCAGGCCTACTTTAATTTTATCAAAGGCATGGGCATTGTATACTTCGCGGTAGGCATGCTCAATAGTGTGGGCCTGCTATTGCTGGGCGTGCCACATCCGATCCTTTTTGGATTTATCGCCTCCATTCTGACATTCATTCCCTATATGGGCATTATGATAGGTGCCCTGTTGCCGATTACGATGGCGTGGACCACGTATGATTCCATTTGGTATCCGCTCGGCGTGATTGGCGTTTTCACCTTTGTTCAATACCTGGAGGCAAACGTGATATTTCCGATTGCCGTGAGCAACCGACTCCAGGTCAATACACTGGTGGTGCTGGTGGCTATTTTCTCCGGGGGCATCCTTTGGGGTGTTTCGGGGATGATTTTGTTTGTTCCCTTTGTCGGCATCGCCAAACTGATCGCAGACCACAACCACAAGCTCAAGACCTTTTCCATGCTTCTGGGCGTAGACGGAAATTGAAGCGGATGACAGAATCTCCTGATCCACTAGGAGTGGGTGAATTGCCTCTACCCCCGGATCGACATCATCATAACAGAGAATCATTGACAAAGCTGATGGAAGAAGGCATTTTGCCGGTCATCAAAACTTGTTGAATGACTTAAATCATGCTATTCCGTGACACTGCTCACTAACGTGAAGGTGTTGGTTACCTACTTTTGATTCGGAAACAGTAAATCCAATTGGTTATGAAAAAGATCTTGGTTCCATGCGATTTTTCTGAGACAGCAATAGAGGCATTCAAATTTGCAGTTGGGATAGCCGAAAAGAGCAATGGCGTTATTCATCTTGTAAGCGTTGTGGAACTACCTGTGCTATACGATTCTGCCGCTGTGTTGTCTTTCGAGCAGGCTTACATGAGTGATCGGAAGAAGGAGGTTGAAAAGAATTTTGCCAAAATGAAGGAGAAGTGGGCCAAAGATGTGCCGATCAAAATAAGGATGCATGTGGAATTTGGGGGAATTGTGCCTGTTATCCGCCGCATGATTCAGGAAGTCAATGCGGATTTGGTTGTTCTGGGGACCCACGGGGCCAAGGGCATCAAAGAGTTCACAGTCGGATCCAACACGGAGAAGATTGTGCGGTCAAGCCCTGTTCCGGTTATATCCATGAAGAAGGCGATAAAGCAAGTACGGAATATTGTATTGCCGACTCCCCCGGATTTTGATCTTGAGGAATTGACGATGGAAGTGAAAAAGTTGCAAAGCTTCTTCGGAGCCACCTTGCACATACTCTATGTGAATACGCCAGCGCGTTTTCGGACTGACGGACAAATCAAAGAGGCCATGAAGGATTTCGCAAAACTGTTCATGCTGAAGAACTATACCTTGAATATTTACAATGAACTAACAGAGGAGGAGGGAATCAAGAGTTTCGCCAAAGAAGTGAAAGCGGACATCATTGCCATGCGCACCCACGGTAGAAGGGGAATCGCCCATTTGGCCAGCGGCAGCATCGCGGAGGATGTGGTCAATCACATCGATTGTGCAATCTGGACCTATATTGTGAAATAAACGGTTTACAGTGGTTCAGGAAGAGTTGAAATGCTACCATTGCGGGCAATCGTGCGAAGACCAACAATTCTTATTGGTAGAGAAGATTTTCTGCTGTTATGGTTGCCAGATTGTTTATGAGATCATCAACGATAATAACCTGTGTGCATATTACCAATACGAGCCTCACCCGGGAGTCACCGGCCGGCAGATTGATGACGAAGTATATGCCTACCTGGACGAAGAAAGGGTACTGATAAAGCTTCTGGAATTTAAGTCGCCGACTTTCGCCCGCGTGCTTTTCAGCGTTCCGGCGATCCATTGTGTATCCTGCATTTGGTTGCTTGAAAATCTCCGGAAGCTGGACCACGGTATCCTTCGGTCGGAAGTGAATTTTCCGCAGAAATCAATTTCTATTGATTTCCACCCGGAGCGTGTATCACTCAGGCGGATAGCGAACCTGCTTGCCTCGGTGGGATACGCACCTCAGATCCAGTTGATCGATACACATGTAAAACTGCCGCTCCCGAGCAACTTGCTATTAATCCGGTTGGCGGTAGCGGGATTCTGTTTTGGTAACGTGATGTTATTCAGCTTCCCGGAATACTTGGGACTCGACCGGCAGGATGAACTGCTAGGCATAGTGTTCTCATGGCTAAATATTGCGTTGTCGCTGCCTGTCCTGGTGTTCAGCGCAAAAGACTATTTTCATTACGCTTGGAAGAGCTTTGCGCAGCGTCAAATCAATATCGATGTACCAATTGCCGTGGGCCTGGCTGCACTTTTTTCCAGGAGTGTTTGGGATATAGTCACGGGCTTCGGACCTGGCTACCTCGACTCGTTTACCGGACTTGTTTTCTTCTTGTTGATCGGAAGATGGTTCCAAGGGAAAACCTACGAGAGTCTAGCTTTCGATAGGGATTTTAAGTCATACTTTCCGCTTGCCGTACAGAAATTGCAAGGCTTGGAATGGAAGCCTGTGATTATCTATGAGTTAGAGAAGGATGATGAGATACGCGTGCGCAACCTGGAAATCGTTCCGACAGACAGCCGTCTCCTTGACTTGGAATCGTTTATAGATTACAGTTTTGTGACTGGCGAATCCCGGCCGATCCATGCGAAACGCGGGGATATGGTCTACGCGGGGGGAAGACTCCTGGGACAAGCTGCCCGGTTTGTTGTCGAAAAGAAGACGGCGCAAAGTCACCTTACAAGTCTTTGGAATCATGAGTCGTTCCGTAAGCGAGAGGAGAATTCCTACCAGCGCACTATTGATCGTGCTGCTCGCATATTTACATGGGCTGTGCTTTTCATAGCCGCTGCGACTTCAGCATATTGGTATGTCGTGAGCCCGAGCGGGATGTGGCTAGTACTCACTTCTGTGCTTATGGTGGCGTGTCCTTGTGCGTTAGCCCTTGCGGCTCCGTTTACTTATGGAAGTATGTTGCGCGCATTTGGTCGAAATAAATTGTACCTGAAGAATGCAGACGTCATCGAGCGGATGGCTATGGTGGATGCTGTTGTTTTTGACAAGACAGGAACGGTGACGCATGGGGTGAACCCGGATGTTAAATTTGAAGGCTCCTGCAGTCTCTCAGAGTTGGGGGCAATAAAGAAACTCACCAGTTTCTCCACGCACCCATTGAGCCAACTCATTTCAGCCTCTATTATGGAGAAGGTTGATCAAGAGATTACTTTTTTCAAAGAGTTGCCTGGGAAGGGTATTGAAGCGAGCATTCAAGACCAGGCTTTCCGCATTGGGTCGGCTGAATTTGCCGGGGCTGAAAATGTGGCCGATCAGCGAGAGACTCGGGTTTGGGTTTCTATTGGCGGGCGGGTGCGTGGATCTTTCAGAATACAAACCAGTCTAAGGACTGGCATTCAGGCGATGGTTTCCCGATTGGGAAAAAAATGTATTGCGCTTCTATCTGGCGATAATGATGGGGAGCGCCCTGCGATGTCCAGGCTTTTCGGCCAACATACGGAATTAAGATTCAATCAAAGCCCTCACGACAAGCGGGAATACATTGAAGGCCTTCAGACTGCGCATCATCAGGTGCTTATGGTAGGGGATGGATTGAATGATGCCGGTGCATTGAAGCAAAGCGACGTTGGAATATCCGTGACTGACAACACCGGAGTGTTCACGCCGTCTTGCGATGGGATTTTGCAGGGTGACCGGATCGAAGAGCTGGATCGTTTTCTTCGACTGGCAAGACGGTCAACCGGCATCTTGCGTGTGGCCTTTGCGATTTCATTTCTGTACAATGGGGTTGCTCTGTCCTTTGCAGTTTCCGGCCACCTAACACCTTTGGTAGCTGCCGTCTTGATGCCAATTAGCAGTATCAGCGTGGTTACTTTTGCATCTGTTGCGGTCCGTATTGCGGCCAAACAAGAACGACTCAACTAGCAACCTTGACATGAAAAATTACATTTCAGCAGAGGAGGCACTAAAAGCCATTAAGTCAGGTCACCGGGTTTTCATTCACGGGGGTGCCGCCACGCCGCAGTACTTGCTTAGAAAGATGGTGGATCGCGCGTCCGAACTGTATGATGTTGAATTGGTAAGTATCAGTTTGCAAGGAGAGGCGCCGTTTGCCGACAAAAAATACAAGGACAACTTTCGTATCAACGCATTGTTTGTTTCCCAGAATGTCAGGGAGGCGGTAAACGACGGCCGAGGTGATTACATACCGGTATTTCTCAGCGAGATCCCCAAATTGTTTTCGCGTAACGTGTTGCCTATCGATGTGGCACTTGTACATGTGTCGCCACCCGATAAGCATGGCTACTGTTCTTTCGGAGTTTCAGTCGATACAGTGATTTCAGCGGTCAAGCATGCCAAGCACGTCATTGCGCAGGTCAATCCACGCATGCCGAGGACGCTTGGAGACGGGATCATTAAAGCCGACGCTTTTGATGCAATGGTTTTTGCTGAACAGGAATTGCCGGAGGTCGGCGACACGCAACTTTCTGAAATAGCCTTACGCATCGGTAAGAATTGTTCGCAGCTGATCGAAAATGGAGCAACGTTGCAGATGGGTATCGGATCAATCCCTGATGCAGTCCTTGCTAGCCTAACTAATCACAAAGAAATGGGTGTTCACACAGAGATGTTTTCCGACGGCCTTATCCCCCTCGTTGAAAGTGGTGTGATTACCAATGAGCACAAGAAGAAGCATCGCGGCAAGATTGTAACCTCATTTGTACTTGGCAGTCGCAAACTCTACGATTTTGTCGATGATAACCCATTTGTTTCTGTTTTGCGAGTGGATTATGTGAATGATACTTCAGTGATCCGCGCCAACCCGAAGGTAACTGCGATCAACAGCGCGATAGAAATTGACCTCACCGGACAAATTTGCTCTGACTCAATAGGGAGTTATCAGTATTCCGGTGTTGGCGGGCAGATGGATTTCATGCGCGGAGCCGCTTTGTCGGAAGGAGGAAAGCCCATCATTGCGCTTCAATCAGTAGCAGGCAAGGGTGGTTCCAAAATAGTACCTTTCCTCAGACAGGGAGCTGGGGTTGTAACGACCCGGGCAAACGCCCACTACGTTGTCACGGAATATGGAGTGGCCAACCTATATGGGCAGAATATGCGGCAGCGAGCCAAGGCGCTGATTCAAATTGCCCACCCCAACCATCGGGAGATGCTGGAGCGGGCCGCCTTTGAACGGTTTAAGAGCTATCAATTTGAATCACCCCAGCACGGATAGATGATCATCGTCGTCCTACTTATCGCGATCAGCCTGATCATTGCCTTGATCTTTCTTGGCATATTCTTCTGGAATATTAAGTCCGGGCAGTATGATGACATGGTTACGCCCTCTGTACGGATGCTTTTTGGGGATGAACAGAGCCCAGCCGATTCCAAGACAACAGGAGACGATTCGAAACCCGGATCAGCATAGCGAAATTGTCTTCGTTGGGCAACATCAAGAGACTGGAATAAATCCTCTCAAGACCTGACAAAAGTCAGGGTCACGCTATCTGTCTTAAGCTAGGTTTGCAATCGTAGGAACGAGGCAGAAACGGGAGGTATCACAGAGTCTCATTCTTGTACATGAATTCGTAGTTCTCATACCTTTTTGAATACATTTGATTTCAACCAACCCTTATACTCTATGAAATACCTGATTTTGATTCTTCTCACAGTAAATCTTGCCTGCGCTCCGGACAAGCCGAAATCCACCGAAGAATATCCAGATCTGACCAAGTCGGCACCCGAAGCCGTGTTGACTGATCCGACCAAAGGAATAGGCGCAGTAAAGAATGTTACCCTAAAGACTCCGATTGAACAAGAGCGGGTGTCTCGCGGACTGGCCATTTTCGAGATGAAGTGCAGCGCTTGCCATAAACTGGATGAGACCCGGTTTGTCGGACCGGGTTGGAAAAATGTAACCAAAACCCGAAAGCCGGAGTGGATTATGAACATGGTCACCAACGTAGAGGTGATGCTGGATAAAGACCCGGAAGCCCAAAAGCTGTTGGAACTTTGTCTTACCCGGATGCCGAATCAAAACGTATCGATTGGTGATGCTCGTGATATCCTGGAGTTCATGCGTCAAAATGATGGAGATAAATAATTACGAAAATAGAATTACTTATATCAACCTAAAATAGAATATCACTTATGAAAAGATTAACACAAACCATGGTCATCCTGGCTATCCTCGGCTTGGGGATGTCGATGACGCGATGCGCACCCAAAGGCCCCAAAGAGGCAGTCACTGGCAATGCGGCTTCCAAAGTATATGTGGCCCCGGGCAAGTACGATGAGTTTTACAACATTGTATCGGGCGGATTTAATGGCCAGATTGGTATTTATGGCCTGCCTTCAGGTCGCTTGTTCCGCATTATCCCAGTGTTCTCCCAGTTTCCTGAGAACGGCTATGGATATAGCGAGGAAAGCAAGCCGATGTTGAATACTTCACATGGTTATGTGCCCTGGGATGATCTTCACCACATCGCACTTTCCGTAACCAATGGCGTACATGATGGTCGCTGGGCATTTGCCAATGGCAACAACACGCCTCGCGTCGCTCGTGTTGATTTAAAAACTTTCCACACGGCTGAAATACTGGAAATTCCCAATAGCGGTGGCAATCACTCCTCCCCATTCATCACAGAGAATTCAGAGTATATCGTTGCTGGAACACGGTTTAGCGTCCCGATGGGTGACAAGACCGATGTGCCCATCAGTACGTTTAAACAAAATTTCAAAGGCACTGTCAGTTTCATTAGCGTAGACAAAACTTCAGGCAACATGAACATTGCCTTCCAATTGACTACTCCGGGTGTGAATTTTGACTTAGCTCGCGCCGGTAAAGGCCCCTCTGCAGGATGGTTCTTCTTCTCATGTTACAATACAGAACAGGCCTATACCCTTTTGGAAGTGAACGCTTCCCAGAAGGACAAGGACTTCATCATGGCAGTAAACTGGAAGAAGGCCGAAGAATACATTGCTGCAGGAAAAGGCAAGAAGGTAAAGGCAAAATATGCCCACAATGTGTTGGATGAAAAAACGCATATGACTGTATCCACCATGATGGATGAAGTAATGCAATTGGATCCGACAGAGCTGAAAGATATTCTGTATTTCATCCCTTGCCCCAAATCTCCTCACGGGTGTGATACCGATCCTACCGGTGAATTTATTGTAGGTAGCGGGAAGCTTGCGGCGCTTATTCCGGTCTTCTCGTTCACCAAAATTCAGCAGGCCATCGCGAATAAGGATTTTGAAGGCGAGTTTGGTGGTATCCCGGTGATTAAATATGAATCAGCGCTTCAAGGGGAAGTGAAGAAACCCGGTCTCGGGCCGCTCCATACGGAATTTGATGACAAAGGCAACGCGTATACTTCATTCTTTGTGTCTTCCGAAATTGTGAAGTGGAATGTGAAGACACTTCAAGTGCTGGACCGTATCCCAACATACTATTCCATCGGACACTTGTGTGTTCCGGGCGGCCCTACAGCTAAACCCTGGGGCAAGTATGTCATTGCTTACAACAAGATTACCAAGGACCGTTATCTCCCGACTGGCCCCGAGTTGACTCAATCGGCTCAGTTGTATGACATCTCTGGCGACAAGATGCAATTGCTGCTGGATTTTCCGACTACCGGAGAACCGCACTATGCGGAAGCCATCCCGGCGAGCCTTATTACTCCTAATTCCGTTAAATTCTACAAGATTGAAGACAATGGACACCCGTATGCTGCGAAAGGCGAAAAAGAAGCACGTGTTGAGCGTAAAGGAAATCAGGTGCATGTTTATATGACGGCTATTCGTTCGCACTTAACTCCTGACAATATCGAAGGAGTCAAACTGGGAGACGATGTGTATTTCCACGTAACCAATCTGGAGCAGGATTGGGATGTGCCACATGGATTTGCTGTTAAGGGTGCAGCCAATGCTGAAATTCTAGTTATGCCAGGTGAAACACAGACGTTGAAGTGGAAGCCATTGACAAGCGGAGTGTTCCCTTTTTATTGCACAGATTTTTGCTCCGCGCTACACCAGGAAATGCAGGGTTATATAAGGGTTTCTCCTGCTTCGTCCAGTGTGCCGTTGAAGTTCTCTACCGGCAAGATTGAGGCAGAGGGTACGGGGGCAAATTAACCTGTTTTCACTTCATGGTTTACAGGTACCCGCGAATAACGGGGGAAGGTGTCTCTCGAAATTTGTTCGAGAGCACCTTCTTTAACACTAAATTGGAAAGCGGAGATGAGACCGATTAAACCTATATCCAGGCTTGCCCTTGCCGTCGCAGCGCTTTCGCTTGTGTCAGCATATGTTGTTCCCCTGTGGCGCATTCTCCTTTGGGCTCCCCAGTATCCTGAAGGCCTGGAGATGAAGATCTGGGTCAATACACTGAGTGGAGATGTCAAGATTATCAGTGCCTTGAATCACTACATTGGAATGAAGCACATTGAGGTCAGTATGTTTCCGGAATTTGGATACATGATCTATTTAGTGGGTGCAATTATTGCGGTCGGCCTTATCATGGCGCTTTGGGGAAAACGATTTGGTATGTTTGCTTATCTTGGTTTGCTAGTTGTTGCTGGCTTGGCCGCATTGATCGACTTTTATATTTGGGGCTACGACTATGGTCACAACCTTAATCCGGAGGCAGCCATTAAGGTAGAGGGAATGACCTATCAGCCTCCGCTGATCGGCACGAAAGAGCTCTTGAACTTCACTGCATTCTCTGGCCCCGATACCGGAGGATGGGTTTTTATTCTCTCCGGTATTCTTGTCCTGGGTGTTGTTGTTTTTGAATGGCATGCTCACAAAGCAGAACCAAAGATTTTTACAAAAATGAAATGAATGGAGTGCGTTTAATCGGCAAGGTCTTGATTTTGTTTTTCTGGATGCTTGGCATCTATGGATGCAATACGAATCCGGAGCCACTCCTCTTTGGAAAAGATACCTGCTATTCCTGTAAGATGACTTTGATAGATAACCGGTTTGGTGCCGAGTTGGTTACCCACAAAGGGAAAGTGTACAAGTTTGATGACCTTAGTTGTATGCTTGGATTTTATCATTCCGGATATGAAGAACCGGGTGATTTCTTGCACAAACTTGTGGTTAATCATGAGAAACCCGGAGAACTTATTAAAGCCGATGAGGCCTTCTACCTTAAGTCAAAAGCATTCAGGGCTCCAATGGCCAGTGAGGTGGCTGCTTTTGGAGACTATGATCGCATGATGACCTACAAGCACAAGACTGGAGGTATTTTTCTAGCTTGGGGTGAGGTAATCACGCAATTCAAATGAAAGTAGGAGAACGGGGCAGACAGGGGCCTTGTGCCACGATACTGGTTTTTCTGCTGATGGGGTTAACCGGGAGCCTGATCGGACGCACGATCGAAGTCGGACCTAAACTGGCTGTTACTTCTGTAAAAGCAGGGATTGTATTGGCCAACCCGGGAGATACTCTAAGAATACATCCTGGCACGTACCGAGAAGGCAATTTGATCATTCAAAAAGCACTTACCATTACCGGCCTTTCATATCCCGTAATCGATGGCCAGAATACCTACGAACTGTTTACCATTGCTGCC
>JANNAZ010000311.1:0-13983 GCA_031384895.1 Cyclobacteriaceae bacterium
GGATCACGATCAATTCTGTTTGACGGCCATCGATGTAACGGAACCCACTCGCGTCAAAAAAACCATCCTCTTCAAGCTGGATGCGAATCTCTTTTTTCCACTCGGCAATGGGCACTGAGCAATTCAGTTCGATGGAATAGGCAGTATTCAAATGCATCGGGTAATCGCCCGTGTCAGGCACACCGCCCTGCATGTCCCACATGCCAATGGTGGTCCCGGCCGCATGCCCGTGAAGTCCGATGGGATGGGTGTAGATAGATGGTGTGATGCCGTTGTCGATTGCCTGCTTTCGCGATTCAGCCAGAATCTGGTTGCCGGTTTTTCCTTCCTTGAAATTACCGGTCAAGTAATTCTGAAGTGCATTTCCCTTGGCGAATGCTTTTCTCAAATATTCAGGCGCTTCTGTTTCACCAGCACGGAGAATATAGGCGTGCTGTTGCGTATCCGTATTCAACCGAAGGTAGGTGATGCCAAAATCGACATGGAGCAGATCGCCGGGCTGGATAACAAGTGGCTGGGGTCGCTTGGAAGTAATGGCATCTGATTCGTTGCGTTGGATGGAAACCGAGGTATGAAACCACGTATCCAACTTTAGTTCTTTGATCTTTTCCCGATACCACCACACCACATCTTCAGTAGTTGTGGCACCCGGTTGTATGGCTCTATCGGAAAACCCTTCAGCGATAATCTGATGAGCAATCCGGCATATTTGCTGGTAGATCACCATTTCCTTTTCTGTGCGCGACTCCAACCAGGAAACGGCGAGTTTTTCCGCTGAAGCGACATTGCCTTTTAGTTCTTTTGGAAGAACCCGAATAAGATTGTCATAATCGTTGGAGGTGAGCCCATCGGCATGACCAAAGTGCTCGGCTTTGTTAATACCAATTTTCTTTGGTTTACGTTCAGCAATGATTTTCCCCAGTTGGGCCCATTGATCCGGGTTGGCATCGGGGTCCCAGGCACGCTTGAATACTTTACCGACATCGTAACGCGCCACAGCGAGGTACTCCATTTCCTTCCCGGCACCTGGGTCGAACACAAGGAGCATGGTTGTCCGTCTCGCGGCCATCCAGGTAGCGGGCAGCATGGTCCGAATAACCGGATCTTCATTGTATTCGCGGGAAATGATTACCCACATATCAAATCCTTCGCGACGCATCAACCCCGGAAGCAGTTGGCGGAGCCGGTCTTCCTGGATATCATCAATCACTTTCGCCTGGTCGCGTTGAGTCAGGATAACAGGGTATTGGCCGTATGAAACATGCAGGCTGAGGCACAATATCAGGGAGAAAAAGAGTTTCATTTGACAAGCAGTTTGGTAAATGGTCGGATTATTTCAGTGCAAGTATACAGCGTTCATTCTTGAGAAGTTCACCGGCGCGCGCAACATCAATGTGTGATTTCGCATCGTTCATTTGCTCTTTCATTGCACCCTTAATCTTACGAACGTTCATTGCTTCAATAAAACGCTTGACATCTTCTCGGGTCTCCAGTATCAAGCGGGGAACAATTGTTGGTTTCTCATTGTCATCCTTGGCGACCATTGTAAAAAAGGAGGAATTCGTGTGTTTGACGTGACTTGTTTTTACATTCAGGGCCTCCACGCGAATACCGACTACCAGCGATGACTTCCCAACATAGTTTACCGACGCATGCATCGAGACCAGCTCTCCCACTTCAACCGGTTCAAGGAATTCAACATTGTCTACAGAGACGGTCACGCAGTATGTTCCGGCGTGCTTTGTGGAACACGCATAGGCTACTTTATCCATGAGCGACAGCAGAATTCCTCCATGGATCTTGCCGCCGAAGTTGGCGTAGGCCGGTACCATCAGTTCGGTGATGGTAGTCTGTGAATGGCTGACGGGTCGGGCAGGTTCGTTCATAAGAATTGATGCGAGTGAAGGTACGGGTTGCAACGGAAGAAATGCAACCGTGCAACAAGATTTGATTCCTGGCTAAAGCGGGTTCATCGGCTTATGGGACAAGTGGTTGAACCTCCAAACCATCGCACTGGCAGTCAATGTCAATCCCAAGAGTAGCCCCGACCAGATTCCAAGCGCCCCGAAGCCAAGAGGGAAAGCAAAAACATATCCCAAGGGGAGGGCGATTACCCAATAGGCGACAAAGATCAACACGGATGGAATTTTTACGTCTTGAATTCCCCGCAAGGCACCGGCACAGACCACCTGCATCCCGTCTGAAAGTTGGAAGAAACCAGCGATGACCATCAATGGAACCGCAGCCGCAAGCACTGCCGGATCATCGATGTAGATTCGAGGTAACAGGTGTCGACCGGTGATAAATGCAATCGCCCAAAGCAGCATGACAAAGATTGCCATACCCATCAAGGTAAATCCGGCCCTGCGCATGGCTACAGCATCACGCATTCCAAAAAATATCCCTACCCGAATTGTGGCGGCCGCGCCCAGCCCAGAGGTAGTCATATAACTTACGGTGGCCAGATTAAGCGCAATCTGGTGAGCCGCAAGATTTGCCGCGCCCAGCCAGCCCATCATAATGGCAGAGAAACCAAACGCGGCGGCTTCGAAAATGAACTGCGCTCCGGTTGGAAGCCCAATGTGAAGCATCCGATTGAAGAGCTCCCGTGAGTAGTTGCCAATTCTGAATCCTGCCTGAAAGGAGACAAAACGTTTTCCATAATAAACATAGGCCGCCATCCAGAGGGCCATAACCACTCGGGCGATCAGGGTTGCCCACCCCGCGCCGACCAGTCCCATCTCCGGAAAAATCCAGATTCCGTAGATCAGAAGATAGTTCAAAACGATGTTGAGGAGATTGCAGACAATCATGATCACCATCGCCATCCGTGTCCGCTGCAGGCCTTCAGCAAATTGCCGGAAGGTCTGGAAGATCATGGTAGGAATGATCGAATACGTAATGATCAGCATGTAGGGGATCGCAAGCGTGGCGACATCGGAAGGCTGGCCGATATGATGCAGTACGTTTTGTCCTGCAAGTACAATCGCAACAAGCAAAATACCGGTGGTCAGGTTGATGACTAGTCCGTGCCGAAGGGAGTCAATTATCTTTTTGTCCTCACCCGCTCCGGACGCCTCGGCAACCAACGGCGTCATGGCGTAGGATACACCAATGCCGAAGAAGAGCAGCACGCCAAAGAAGCTGTTGGCCAATGCGGAGGCCGCTAATGGGATTGCGCCTGTCCATCCGATCATGACGCTGTCGGCAACCCCAGTCATCACCTGTCCCAGCATGCTGATCATGACCGGGTAGGCGAGGAGGAAGCTGGTGCGGGCTTCGGAGCGGATGGGGGAGAGTTTTGACACAGGGGGGATGCTGGGTGTTGGATGCTGGGTGTTGGATGCTGGATATTGGGTGCTGGATACTGGGTGCTGGATACTAGATACTGGATGCTTGATACTCGATGCATGTTGTACTAGCGAGGATCATTGTGTTGGGCTCGGACGGATTGTAGGAACCTGTTTAGCTTTTTACCAAGCAAGTTAGCCTTATCTAGCAAATTCTGATACGTTTCAACCGAGGGCAATGACTTTGTCTCGAAAAGCGTTTCCAAGCGCTAGCATGCTTGACGATCTCGATCTCTCGCTTATTCTAAATCATCTAGATTGAACCAGCCAGTACCTAGCATCCAGTTTCTAGCCTCTAGTATCCAGCATCTTTGCCACTCTAAGTATTCCCATCACACTCAAACTATCCGTAATCTTTCCGTCCATCACCATCTTTAATGCTTCTTCAAATGGGAGTTTCCAGACCTTCATATCAGCCTCTGTTTCTTCCAGGGATTGTGCGCCCGCCGACAAGTCTTGAGCGAGAAAGACGAACCCCTCTTCATCAGAGATTGAATTAGACAAGTGTGCCCGCTGAATGAGTGACCAGCGTTCGGCGGAGAGTCCGGTCTCTTCCTTGAGCTCGCGTTTAGCGGATTCCAGGATGTCGACAGCTAGTGGGCCGCCACCTTCTGGGATTTCCCAACTCCATTCGCCCAGTGTATAACGGTACTGACCTACGAGAAACGTGTTCTGATTTTCATCCAATGCAACGATGCCAATGGCCTTGTTCTTGAAGTGCACCTTGCCGTATATTCCTTCCTTTCCGGACGGATTGATGACTTGGTATTCTGTCAAGGCGATCCAGGCGTTGTCATAGATTTCCCGTGCAGAACGGGTTGTCCATGAATTTTTGTGAGATTGGTGCACAGTTTATCAATTTAAGGAGGCAAAAAACGACATTAATCAGCGAACTTTGAACTAGTCCAGTAAAAACAAGAATCCTCTTTATCTAAAGACGTGCTCCGATCTTCCTACACCTATGATATGATTGAGGCCGGCTGTGATGAGGCCGGCCGGGGTTGCCTGGCAGGGCCGGTTGTTGCAGCCGCCGTAATTTTTCCGAAGGCCTACACCCACCACCTGTTGAACGATTCAAAGCAGATGACCCGGGAGGAAAGACTATTGGTGAGGGATGATATCCTTCGGGACGCGCTCGCCTGGGGTGTAGCCGAAGCCAGCCACGAAGAGATTGACGAGATCAATATTCTCAATGCGTCTTTTCTTGCCATGCACCGGGCGGTTGAGAGACTGGTTCTTCGTCCGGAGATGTTGCTCATTGACGGCAACCGGTTTAGGCCTTCACTCGATCTTCCGTTCCAATGCATCATCAAGGGCGATGGACTCTACCTTTCAATTGCTGCAGCATCCATTTTGGCGAAAACCTACCGCGATGAGAAAATGCAAGCACTGGCGATCGAGTTTCCCGGGTATGGATGGGAAACAAATATGGGGTACCCGACGCCGGAACACCGGGATGGAATTCGGGCCTTGGGTGTTAGCCCATATCACAGAATGACATTTCAATTACTTCCGAGTCAATTGGAATTATTTGACCTGAAATAGTTGTTAGCACCAAATTCATAAATTGGACATGTGCCTCATCTTCATTTCCATACAGGATCATCCTCGCTACAAACTGATTGTTGCTGCCAACCGCGACGAGTTTCACATGAGGGATACGGCCCCGGCTGATTTCTGGCCGGATGCGCCGAGCGTACTAGGAGGCCGTGACCTGGAAGCAAACGGAACCTGGCTGGGTATCGCAAAGACAGGCCGTATCAGCCTGCTCACCAATTATCGTGACCCGAACAACATCGACCCGGCTGCCCCTTCACGTGGTCACCTGGTATCGGATTTCTTGCAGCAGAACGTGCCCGGGGATCAATATCTTCAACATGTTGTGGAGGATGGGAAAAAGTACAATGGGTATAATCTGCTCGCCGGAACCATGGACGACCTCTGGTACCACTCTAATTATGCGCAAGGCATTCAGCGCCTCCCTCCGGGATTTCATGGGTTGAGTAATCACCTGTTGAATACGCCTTGGCCCAAAGTAGAACGCGGCAAAGCGCTGCTGCTTCCCATTCTTCAGAAGCCTGTACTTACCCAATCGGAATTGTTTGAGTTCTTGTACGATGAGCGGCGAGCCTCGGATGATCAGTTGCCCGACACCGGTATTGGACTTGAACGGGAGCGCGTATTGTCATCCATGTTTATCAAAAGCCCCAACTATGGATCTCGGTGTTCAACAGTCATCCTGATTGATAAGCAAAATCATGTGCAGTTTTCTGAGCGCGTCTATGATCTGACTACCTTCGCGCCCACAACGCGGGATTTTGAATTTGATATAGACTGATACACGACAGCATGAAGCGAAAAAAGAATACAATTCCTCTCCTGCTGCGAATCGTGCGTTCAATTTTTCCCGTGCTTGAACAAGTTGCCCCTTTCGTGGCCGACCGGATATTCCGGATGGTCTTCTACGTTCCGTTGAAGTATCCGTTGCCAGAAAAAGAAACCGAAACTGAGAAAATGGGTCAGGTATTTACCCTTTCCCTGAATGGAAAAACCATACGTGGCCACCAGTGGGGTAATCCAAAAATGCCTTATGTATTGCTTGTTCACGGGTGGGCTGGGCGCGCTACCCAGTTTAGGAAGTTCATTCCTGCGTTGGTTGATCGCGGTTACCTTGTCATCGGCCCCGACGGCCCGGCGCATGGAAGATCGGAAGGCAGAGCAACCTCCATCCAGGAATTTGAACAGATGTTTTGGGCTATTTTTGAAAAGTTCGGGGAGCCGGCCGGCATTATTACGCACTCCTTCGGTGGCGCTGCGATGATGAATGCGGCCATGCATGGTTTCTCAATAAAGAAACTAGTAAACATTGCCGCGCCAACAATCGGCGATGAGATACTGCTGACCTTCCTTAAGGCAATCAATGGCTCCTGGCGTTCGGCAGAGCGGTTCAAAAAGTATGTGATTCGCAGGACTGGAAAACAATTTGATGATTTCACGGCAATCTATGCCGTCCAGCGACTTCCAAAACCCATCGATCTTCTACTGATTAATGATGTGGACGACAAAGACGTGGTGTTTCGGAGCGCAGAGGAACTTCTAAAGGTGTACCCCTCGGCCAGGCTGTACAAAACGACTGGCCTGGGCCATACGCGGATTCTGCGCGATGAGCAGGTCATTGCAACGGCAGTTGAATTTATAGCCGGATAGCTGCAACAACCACAAACGGATCCCGTCTCCGGAATAAGGAATTATCGTACCTTGGCGTCCTTAAAACGCATTATTTTAGCATTTCAGAGCGAAATTTGAAACTCTTAGCCCAATCCACAGTTGAAGGGTAGGAAAGGGCATAAATCAAGAAGCATGGGCAAAATCATTGAGACACACAATATTTCGAAGGTTTACAAAATGGGCGACAACATTGTCAATGCCCTCCAGTCGGTGTCAATTACCATTAATAGGGGAGAGTACGTAGCGTTCATGGGCCCTTCCGGCTCCGGAAAGTCAACCTTAATGAATATTGTTGGATGCCTTGACTCGCCAACAGCCGGTACGTATGAGCTGAATAACCAGATGGTAAGCGAGATGACCGAAAACGAGCTGGCCTCGGTCCGCAACAAAGAAATCGGTTTCGTCTTTCAGACTTTCAACCTGCTCCCTCGTGCCACAGCACTGGAGAATGTGGCATTGCCCCTGATTTATGCAGGTTACGGTAAACAGGAACGCAGTGAGATGGCTATGGGGGCGCTAGAGAGTGTAAACCTGGCCGACCGACATCATCACCGCCCCAACGAACTTTCGGGTGGGCAGCGTCAGCGTGTGGCCATTGCCCGGGCTTTGGTAAACAGCCCTTCGATCATACTTGCTGATGAACCCACCGGTAACCTGGATTCGAAAACATCCTATGGTATCATGACCCTCTTTCAGGAACTCCATGACAAGGGCAATACGATCATCATGGTGACACACGAAGATGACATTGCGCACTATGCCCATCGTATTATTCGTCTCCGCGACGGGTTGGTAGAGTCGGACAAACCAAATGAGAATGTTAGTCGTCAGATGGCCGATGCTCCGGTAGCCGGGCACTAGACGAGATTTTACCGCTCTCTCTTCATTTTCTCTTTGATTAATTGGACCTTTATAAGGAACCACACCCGATCCTACGTCCATGAAGATCTACACCAAAACCGGCGACCAGGGAACAACCGCACTCTTCGGCGGAAAGCGTGTATCCAAGTCCGACCTCCGGATTGACACCTACGGTACGATCGATGAACTGAATTCGTGGATTGGTGTCTTGCGCGACCTGGAAATCAATCGCACACGAAGCGAAGAACTGATCGAGATACAAGATCGCCTGTTCACCATCGGCTCGCTGCTTGCTGTCGAGCCTGGGAATACGAAGGTGAAAGTCCCGGCCTTGGCCTTGGCGGATGTCACCTTCCTCGAAATAAAGATTGATGCGATGGAGGCAACGTTAGAGCCGATGAAGGTATTTGTCCTTCCGGGCGGGCATCCATCTGTTTCATTTGGGCATGTAACCCGGACTGTCTGTCGACGCGCAGAAAGGCTGGTCATCGCGTTGGACCACGAAGAAAAAGTTGAGCCGTTGATCATCCAATATCTTAACCGGCTTTCGGACTATTTATTTGTTCTCTGCCGGGCGATGGCTGCTGAGCTAGTGGCCCCGGAAACACCTTGGAAACCCCGGATGTAAATAAGGCCGGCCTGGGTTGACCCTCGAAAATGACCCAATTATTAGGAATGTGCTATGAATTGCTCGAAAATCAAAAATTCCTAACATCCGTTAGCCGACCTATTATATTAGGTTTAACTTTCCGCCCTAAACAACCCGTACCATGGTCGATACGCTGGATATCAAGATTAACAAGGTTTCTACCTCCCGTCTTTCAAAGGTTGATTTTAATGACATCCCATTTGGGAAGGTGTACACCGACCACATGTTTGTGGCGGATTACAGAAAAGGAGATTGGAGTAATTTCCGGGTTGTGCCCTACGGCCGCATCGAGGTCAGTCCCGCAACTCCGGCACTCCACTACGGCCAATCCATTTTTGAAGGGCTAAAGGCTTACAGGAATGATCAGGGTCAAGCCCTTGTTTTCCGCCCGCTTGACAACTGGAAGCGCATGAATATTTCAGCCGACCGCATGTGTATGCCTTACCTTCCTGAAGATATTTTCATGGAGGGGATGGAAACACTTATCCGGCTGGACCGTAACTGGATTCCAACCGCTGACGGAAGTTCATTGTACATTCGACCATTCATGTTTTCAGCGGAAGAGTATATCGGTATTCGTCCCTCGCTTGATTTTACATTTATGATAATCAACTCTCCGGTTGGACCCTATTACTCAACCCCGGTAAGAGTGAAGATTGAAACCAAGTACACCCGCGCCATCGAAGGCGGTACAGGCTTTGCTAAAACAGGAGGCAATTACGCCGGCTCGTTGTATCCCGCTAAACTGGCGCAAGAGCAGGGGTATCATCAATTGATTTGGACCGATGGCCACGAGCACAAGTATGTGGAAGAGTCCGGAACGATGAATGTCATGTTTGTTATCGATGATGTGGTGGTAACGCCTGCTTTAGGTGATACCATTCTACGTGGGATTACACGGGATAGCGTTCTGGCTCTCGCACGCCAGTGGGGAATGAAAGTAGAAGAGCGAAAAGTAACCGTGAAAGAACTTGTGGAAGGCTTGCAGAATGGAATGGTAAAAGAGGCCTTCGGAGCAGGTACTGCCGCCACCATTGCGCACATCGAACTGATCGGCCATGAGGGCAAGAACTATTTCCTTCCACCTGTGGAGACACGGAAGTTCTCCAACCGCGTCCTCCAGGAACTGGAAGGTATGAAGCATGGCATCAAGCCCGATCCGTTCGGGTGGATCCACACCATTTAGGCACTGGCTGCTAGTCCCCACGTACTGGTTTTGCGTTGCTTCTGCATTCATCTATGCTATTCTGTGTAATCTGTGGCAAGACATTGACCTTTTTCAACGAAGTTTGGACATGACACGGCTCATACCCATCCTTCTTCTCCTTGCCGTCTCCGTTCAGGCCCAAAAACAACTGGTCCTCCTCAAGCGGGGGAAGCCTGTTGGCAATTTTCCTGAAGGGAGCTACATCTACCTTCAACTGAAGGATGGTTCCCGTTCAGAGGGTCATATTGTCGAACTTCTGGAATTTACCCTCATCACTTCCGCGGATACAGTTCCATTTATCAAAATCAAAAAGATTGGAATCCCGAAAGGCCAACGGCGCGGAATTGCTCCGCTTTTTGGCGGCTTGTTACTGGTTGGTGGCGCTGCCTATTTTGGTATTGACATGATCAACAGCGCGCTTGGGCACAACCCACCCGGGATTGATCAGCAGGTGGCAACCACGTCGGCGGTGATGGTTGGGGTAGGGAGTGCCTTGTCGTTCATCCGTCCCACGTATAAACGAATCAACATGGGGACCTTTTTGCGTACGGTAGATTATAAGTCGAAGTTTTACAAGAGCCTCCAATGAAGGAGAAAAATATCCAATATCGAATAGCCAAAAATTGAATATTGAGGTTGGGCCCTTCTAATATTCCCTAACTGTATTACCTTTGCCTAAACTATTCTATGACAACAGACCAGTTGAAAGACGTGAAGGCCCGCGTGGCTGCCTTGAGGAGGTATCTTTGACTACGATAGAAAACGCGTAGAAATCGAAGACGAGGAGCGGATTACCCACCAGGCTGATTTCTGGAATAATTCGAAGCAAGCAGAAGCAATCCTGAAGAACATCCGGGCTAAGAAAGTATGGACTGACGCGTACGACGTGATCAGCAAGCAGGTGGATGACCTGGAGGTTCTGAACGAATTTCAGGAGGCGGGTGATGCAACTGAAGAGGAACTTGATGTGGAATACAGGAAAGCCGAGAAATCGGTAGAGGGGCTGGAGTTTAAGAAAATGCTCAGCAAGGAAGAGGACCAGCTAAGCGCCATGATCGAGATCAACCCGGGTGCCGGCGGAACCGAGAGTCAGGACTGGGCCGACATGCTCCACCGCATGTATATTATGTGGGGCGAGAAAAGTGGCTACAAAGTAAAAGAGGTGGATTACCAGGCCGGTGACGTGGCCGGAATAAAATCCGCGACGATTGAAATCGAAGGGCCTTTCGCCTACGGAAAACTAAAGTCTGAAACAGGCGTGCACCGCCTTGTGCGCATTTCCCCTTTTGACTCCAACGCCAGGCGTCACACATCCTTTGCTTCCGTATTTGTTTATCCTGAAGTGGATGATACTATTAATATCGAAATCAACGCGGCGGATATCGAAATGCAAACGTCGCGTTCAGGCGGAGCAGGCGGCCAGAATGTAAATAAAGTGGAGACGAAAGTTCAACTCACTCATAAGCCAACGGGGATAGTCATTGTCTGTCAGGTGGAGCGATCGCAGCATGCCAACCGGGAGAAAGCCATGCAGATGCTCAAATCCAAACTCTACCAGGCGGAGATGGACAAACGCAATGCTGCCCGTGATAAAGTGGAGGCTGGCAAAATGAAAATTGATTTTGGTTCACAGATCCGCAACTACGTCCTGCATCCTTATAAGCTGGTGAAAGATGCCCGCACCGGAGTTGAGCGCACCGATGCGCAGAATGTACTCGACGGAGATCTTGACGATTTTATAAAAGCGTTTCTTCTTGGTGCGACAGAAGCAAGTGTGAGAAAATAGTTTGCCAATTTGGGAATTTGAAAATGATGAAGCCTATTTCGAAGAATCTTTGCTTCTCTGTTCCGCTGCGGTTAATTCCTAAAATTTGAAATCCAGCTCCCCCCGAATCTACAATCGCCAATTCTGGTTGCTCTGTACGAGTTCCTTGCTCTTCTTTGCAAGCTTCAACATGATCGTGCCCGAGTTGCCATCCTTTCTTTCTTCATTGGGAGGGGCAGAACATAAAGGGTTGATCATCGCGCTTTTTACTGTCACGGCACTGATCTCACGGCCATTCAGTGGCAAACTAGCGGACCGAATCGGACGGAAGCCGGTAATCATGGCCGGGTCGTTGGTATGTTTTGCCTGCAGTCTCATGTACCCGTTGCTTACTACCGTGTTTGGATTCTTGTTTCTACGATTGGTCCATGGGTTTTCCACGGGGTTCACACCGACAGGACAGACTGCTTTTCTTGGTGATATCATCCCTGCCGAAAGAAGAGGAGAGGCAATGGGCTTCCTGGGGACAGCAAGCACGCTGGGTATGGCCGGCGGACCCGCACTTGGCGGGTGGCTATCATCGCTCTACTCACTTGATGTCATGTTCTATTGTTCTTCCGCTTTTGCCATCACGTCGTCATTGATCGTGTTTTCGATCCAGGAAACGGTGACGGATAAACATCCCGTTTCCTGGAAGCTCCTGAAAATCCAACGGAAAGACTTGTTTGAGCCACGCGTGCTGGCGCCATGTATCGTCATGGGGCTGTGTGCCTATGCCTACGGAAACCTTTTCACCATCATACCCGATTTTGGAACACTGATGGGTATTCAAAACAAAGGGCTCCTGTTTACCTATTTCACTGTTGCCTCGTTTTTGATTCGCTTGATGGCAGGTCGTGCCTCTGACCGTTTTGGCCGGGTAATTATATTGCGTATTGCCACGGCATTTATGTCGCTGGCTGTATTGTGGATCGGATTGGCGGAGGGCAAGACCATGTTGATCATTGGTGCCTTCCTGTATGGCCTCGCGCAAGGCGCAACATCCCCTACCTTGCTTGCGTGGGCAGCCGACCTCAGTGATCCGGAGCACAAAGGCCGTGGAGTAGCATCCTTGTATATTTTCATGGAATTCGGAATCGGGGTGGGTGCCTTTTTGTCGGGTTTGATTTATGGTGATCAGGTTTCTATGATTTTTGTTACGTTTCTGATCAGCAGTATCCTGAGTGGGATGGCGTTTCTGTATTTACTTTGGTTGCGTCGTACTACGGTTGAGCCAATGCGTGTGAAGGGGTAATCGGTTGCCTGTTGCCGGAACCCGGATTCCAGTTTTCGATTCATGGGTTTCGAGAAAGTTGGTGCGGTGTGCCGGCAATCCGACAACTGGTTACCCGACAACCGGTAACTGATTCAGGGACTTTATTATCTTTATGGAGCACCGGATACCGAGTTATGAAGCGCGCTAACCTGTTTCTATTTCTCTTTGCTGTCGTAAGCATCGGCGAGTTGCTCGCGGTGTCACGCGGGTGGACAGAGGTGCATAGGGTGACCAAACCGTTGATCATGCTTGCCCTTATTGGGTACTACATGTCGATGACAACTTCCCGCAACAGCACATTGATTCGTGCGATGTTCTTTTGCTGGACAGGTGACATCTTGTTGATGGGGCAAGAAGGAGGGGAGTTGTATTTCATCCTGGGGCTGCTCGCATTCCTCGTGGGCCACGTGCTCTATATTTTTGCTTACCGCCAGCTGCTCTGGGATGACAAGAGTAATGAGTTGCTGCCAACACAGAAACTGCGATATGCCTTTCCGGTTGCACTCGCTGGTACAGGGCTTTTGGTAGTGCTTGTGCCTAAGTTGGGCCCGCTCACCATTCCGGTAAGTGTTTACTCCGTCGTACTTATGATCATGGCCATGACGGCTATCTTCCGCTATGGGCGCACCTATGCCGACAGTTTTTGGCTCATCACCGGTGGCGCTATCCTTTTCATGGCCTCCGATTCTATCCTTGCGATTAATAAATTTCATACCTCCTTCGCTTCTGCCGGATCGCTGATTATGCTAACCTATATCCTTGCCCAATATCTGATTGTGGAGGGAGTGCTGCGGCATGGGCGTAGGGTGTGACAATGAGTTAATTTGGTTATTTCGATAAGGAAAATATGCGCAATACGTATTTCGGTTGCTGTGGGCCATAGGCATCAATGGACATTCACCTAAAAACTCCTTAAATTGTAACAAAAAAACCAAACAATGGGGACAATTGAATTGAAATCAAATCTTCACCGAATAGTCGACCGAATTGAAGACGAGCGATTGCTTCGTGCCATTTTCAGTTTCCTGAAAGAAAGGGAAAATTCAAAAGAAAGCGGAATGTGGGACTCCTTGACAGATGAACAGAAAAAGGAGGTCTTCCTAGCGTACGACGAATCAGAAAATGAATCAAATCTCGTCGAAGATAAGGACGTCTGGAAAAAGCTGAAATGAGGGTCGTTTGGACAAAGACGGCAGAAAAACGGCTACAGGAAATTCTAACCCACATTCAAGAGGAATTTGGAGAGAATGCAAAACTGCAATTCAGGTCCAGGGCCATGGACTTTACTAGGTTGCTCGCTGAATTTCCCGAAATGGGCACGCTAGAGATAAAAGAAAAAAACCTAAGAGGGTTTCAAGTAACTAAACAGACAAGAGTCTATTACAGGCTAAAAGGAGAGAGAATTATCCTTCTGACATTCTTTGATTCGCGTCAAAATCCCAAGAAGAGACCACGGTAGCCTACGCCCCACAACAAATAAGGCTTCATGTGGCCGGCACGGCCCAGCATGAAGCCTGTGTTGCACCGAACCGGAGGTAGCGGCTAGTCAGAAGTATTTGTATGGGGATTGAATGGTTTGAATTGCTTTGCGCAAGGCACCACAGGGAG
>JANNAZ010000318.1:0-45687 GCA_031384895.1 Cyclobacteriaceae bacterium
ATAGAGAAAGAGAACTAAAATCTAAAAAAAGCCGAAATTACCTTGAGTGGCTAATTGGTCAGACACGTCCCGATGAATATCGGGATGGCCAGTAATGGCTGTACGGGTTCAACTCCCGTCCCGGGTACTCATGTTTTTTGTACATTCCTCCTGGCTGAAATCTCCCGTCCAAGTGTACTCAGAAATACTTGTTTGTCAGGCGCAGATTAACTGACTGGGGTCATCCTTCAGGTTGACCTAACTCAGTCTTCATCCCGCTACTGGTTTTTACCTTGGATGAAAGTCTAAGCCATGAAAAACTTACTTGTCCCCTGCGATTTTTCCGAAGAATCCCGGGAAGCGTATCAATTTGCCATTCAACTGGCCGAAAAAACCGGTGGGGCAGTCACTGTGTTAAAAGCCATTGACCTCCCTGTGGTGTACGAAAGCGCGCTGGGTGCCGCTCCCTATTATTTTGACCCATTGCTTATCAAAGAGTTGAAAGACGATGCACGGGTACAATTTGAAAAAATGAAGCCTCGGTACAAAACATCCTTGCCCGTAAGTTTTGTTGTCCAGGAAGGGCCAGTCACTCCCACCATCCGACAATTCATCAAGGACCGGGCTATTGACCTGGTAGTTATGGGTACGCGTGGCGCATCCGGAATAGCTGAATACCTGATTGGGTAAAACTCCGAAAAAATAGTTCGATTTTCTCCTGTTCCTGTCTTTATCATTCGGAAGACAACTGATCTTCAGTCTATCCGGAACATCGTTTTTCCAACAACACTTGAGCCCCATCAGTCGGATTTGCTTGAAAAATTAAAAGAACTCCAGAAATTTTTCCAGGCTACCCTACACCTCCTCCTCATCAACACGCCGTACAACCTCAAGCGCACAGGAGATGAAAAGAAATTGATGGAAGCCTTTGCCGTTCAAAACCAGTTGGAAAACTACACGCTGAATATCCGAAATGGCTTTCAAGAGTCGTATGGCATCATGGAGTTTGCAGAAGAAACCAAGGCGGAACTTATTGCCATGGGCACCCATGGCCGGCGGGGAGTAGCTCATTTGTTTGCAGGAAGTATTGCTGAAAAAGTAGTGAATCACATGAATTGCCCTATATGGACATTCTCCATGCACACGAAATGAAACTTGCCTGATGGGTCTTGTTTTCGATTCAAGGCAAACCGTTATCTTGTAAAAACAAATTCTGAAAACATGAAGAAGATTTTATTTGCCTCGATTATGCTGGTCACCTTGACCACACTTCGTGTTGCCGGTCAGACCGTGTACGCATCTGACAAGGGTGAAAAATACCACACCGCAGATTGCAATCTTTCCGGTGACGCAAAAGACTTAACACTGGCTGCAGCGAAAAAGGCTAGCAAAACTCCGTGTGCTATTTGCAAACCGGAATCTCATTTCAAAGACAAGGCGGTACAGTGCGGCGGAAAAACTGCGGATGGCACACGGTGCAAGCGAATGACTTCAAGTAAAGGAGGAAAATGCTACCAGCACAAGACCAGTTAGATATACCTTCTTGCTGCATCCTGTATGGTTTTGACAGGGCCGTGGAACCACAAGTCATATCCCATGACCGCCTGCATTGTTTTGGCGGCAATCCGTGTTTTTGACCTCATTTCCTTCGAAATTTGGGGTCTGAATCAATTTTTCTATGCCCTTTTCTGTCGCCTGTCGGCCGGCTCTGCTCGTCGTAATTATTTTCATATCCGCCTGTGATTCAAAAAAGGAAGGGGGACCGCAATCGGGTCAGAATCAACGCCAAAGAGGGCCGCTTTCCGTTGATGCCTTCATCGCGAAAACCAGCTCGATCAGCGAGGATGTAGAAGTTCCGGGTTCACTTTTCCCACTTGAAGAAACCCAGATTCGCTCAGAAACCAGCGGAAGAATTATTCAACTCAATGTCCCTGAAGGAACAGTCGTTCCAAAAGGATTTTTATTGGTCAAACTCTGGGACCTGGACCTGCAGGCCCAGCTCAGAAAACTGAAAGTTCAGCAACAAATCGCAATCAAGACTGTGCAGCGTCAACGTGAGTTGCTGGCCATTAACGGGATTAGCCAACAGGATTATGATCTTAGCGCGCTCAACGTCGATAACCTGAAAGCCGATATGCAGTCCACCGAGATTTCCATATCTCGGACAGAAATTCGCGCTCCCTACGATGGACAGATCGGCTTGCGAAACATTAGCATGGGCTCCTACCTTTCTCCATCCGATGTAATCACTACGTTGCGCGATGTTCGGCAATTGAAGCTTGAGTTCTCGGTCCCTGAAAAATACGCCAAGAATATTGCTAAAGGATCGCAAGTGAAATTCCGTGTTGACGGAGGCCAACTTGATCACCAAGCTACCGTAATCGCCACAGAGGGCAATGTAGAATCAACTACGCGCACTTTAAAAGTAAGGGCGCTCGTGATTCATAAACATCCCGAGTTGGTGCCTGGGATTTTTGCCCGGGTGCATTTGGAGTTGGGGAAAGACAACGAGGCTATTCTGTTGCCTTCGCAATCCATCATTCCGCAGGCCCGTAATAAGCGGGTCATCCTCTTTCACAAAGACAGCGCCGTATTCCAACTTGTTGAAACCGGCGTACGGGATTCTTCCTTCGTTCAAATTCTGAAGGGAATCAAAGCCGGAGATACCATCATTACAACTGGCCTGATGAGCATCCGTCCGGGATCCAAAGTGAAGCTGTCGTCGATAACGAAGATGAACTGAATGCAACCATGAATATCTCTGAATTTTCCATCAAGCGACCAGTCTTCACCTTCGTGATGAACATCATGCTGGTGCTTTTCGGCGCGATTGGATTTTCGTACCTGGGCGTCAGAGACTATCCGGCCATCGATCCGCCCAACATCAGCGTGAGCACAGCGTATTCCGGTGCCAATGCGGACATCATCGAGTCTCAGATCACCGAGCCGCTGGAAAAGGCGCTGAATGGAATTCCCGGCATCCGGAATATCACGTCCAACTCCGCCGTAGGCCGAAGCAACATCAATCTTGAATTCAACCTGAATGTAAATTTGGAGGCTGCCGCCAATGATGTCCGGGACAAAGTCTCTCAAGCCGCCCGTTCTCTTCCCCAAGACCTTACGTCTCCGCCAGTCGTACAAAAAGCAGACGCCAATGCAGACTACATCATCAGCATGACCGTGCAGAGCAACACGCGAAATGCCTTGCAACTCACCGAGTACACCAACAATGTCCTCGTGGAGCGGCTGCAAACCATTGAGGGCGTCAGTAGCGTCGGGATCATGGGAGAGAAGAAGTATGCCATGCGTATCTGGCTCGATCCCGGAAAGTTAAGCGCCTATAGCCTTACCGCACTGGATGTGCAGCAAGCCCTGAACAGGGAGAATGTTGAATTGCCTTCTGGGAAAATTACAGGCAACGCAACCGAACTGACGGTGCGGACATTTGGCAAATTGTATTCGGAAGACGATTTCGGAAACGTAATCGTCAAGTCGACCGAACAGGGCAACATTCGTGTGCGCGATGTAGGACAGGCCATTCTGGGACCCGAAAATGAAGAAACCAGTCTACGGGAAAGCCGGACACCCATGATCGCCGTAAGCCTGGTGCCACTGCCCGGTGCCAACTATGTGGCCATCTCAAATGAGTTTTACAAAAGACTTGACGAAATCCGGAGAGAGATGCCATCCGATATAAAACTTGACGTCTCCACTGATCAGACAAAATTTATTATCCGCGCCATCACCGAGGTGGAAGAAACGCTGCTTATTTCATTTCTCCTCGTCGTGCTGATCATCTTCCTTTTCTTTCGCGATTTCGTAATCGCTATCCGACCCCTCATTGATATCCCCGTGTCTTTGATTGCCACCTTCTTTATCATGTATCTGATGGGATTCTCCATCAACATTCTCACTATGCTCGGCATTGTGCTGGCCACCGGGCTCGTCGTAGATGATGGCATTGTTGTTACTGAAAACATTTACAAGAAACTGGAAAGTGGCATGAACAAGTACAGGGCAGCGATTGAAGGCTCCCGTGAAATATTTTTTGCTGTCATTTCAACATCGATTACGCTAGCTGTTGTTTTCCTTCCCGTTGTGTTTCTCCCCGGATTTGTAGGCCGCCTATTCCGAGAGTTTGGAATTGTTGTCGCGGGCGCCGTTTTGATCTCCTCGTTTGTTTCCCTTACACTGACGCCGGTGCTCAGCGTGTTGCTTACACGAAGCAATCATTCTCACTCCTGGTTCTACCGGGTCACAGAGCCTTTTTTTATTGGTATGGAAAGCGGTTACCGCAAAAGCCTCGCGGGTTTCATGAAAGTCCGTTGGGTAGCACTGGTGATTATTTTTGCATGCCTTGCCTCGATATACCTTATCAACACAACCATTCAGGAGGAACTAGCTCCACTCGAAGACCGTGATCAGTTTCGAATTAACTTGTCCGGACTTGAAGGCACATCGTTTGATTACATGGATGAGTACGTAGACCGGGTCACGCAATTTGTGATGGACTCGGTCCCCGAAAATAAGACAGTTGTTTCCTTTTCCGGTGGCGGAGGTGGGTATGGCTCGACGAATTCCGGTTCTGTACGTGTCAACCTCCTCAACCGTAACCAGCGCGACCGATCACAACAAGAAATCGTCGACGACGTAAACAAATACCTCCCCTCCTTCTCGGAAGGAAGAGCCTTCGTTACACAGGAACAAACCATCGCGGTAAGTCGCCGGGGCGGTCAACCCGTACAGTTTGTCATTCAAAACAACGACTTCGAAAAACTTAAGACAGCAATTCCAAAAATGCTTGCCGCTGTCCAGGACCATCCCGTTCTACAAAATGCGGATGTTGACCTTAAATTCAACAAACCGGAACTTCTTGTTAAAATCAACCGCTTGAAGGCAACACAATTGGGCATCAGCGTTCAGGACATCTCCCAAACCCTGCAACTTGCATACAGCAATTTGCGCTTTGGCTACTTTACAAAAGAAGGAAAGCAGTACCAGGTCATCGGCCAGGTAACCCGGATGGACCGTGATGACCCTGAAGATCTTAAGCGTCTATATGTGAAGACTGCATCGGGTGAGCTGATCTCTATTGATAATGTAGTGACCGTAGAAGAATCAACTACACCACCGTCGTTGTATCACTTCAATCGGTTCAAATCTGCAGTGATCTCTTCGGGCCTGGCACCCGGAAAAACAATCGCGGATGGCATCGAAGCCATGCGAGAGATCGCTGACAAAGAGCTCGATGACACGTTCCAAACCTCCCTCTCGGGGTCTTCACGCGATTTTGCTGAAAGCTCAGGAAACGCCTCGTTTGCGTTCATCCTTGCGCTGGTGCTCATCTATCTGATTCTGGCAGCTCAATTTGAAAGTTTTGCAGATCCACTCATCATTATGTTCACGGTACCGCTCGCCATTTGCGGTGCTTTTCTTTCGCTATACGTATTCAAGCAAACATTAAACATATTCTCGGAGATCGGAATGATCATGCTCATCGGTCTTGTCACCAAGAATGGAATTTTGATCGTAGAGTTCGCAAATAAGAAACGTAAGGAAGGCCTTTCAAAAGTTGAAGCTGTTCTTACTGCTTCCCGGTTACGTTTACGCCCCATCCTGATGACGAGCCTCGCCATGGCACTGGGGTCACTTCCTCTGGCCTTGTCCTTGGGCGGAGCGTCGACCAGTAGGATTCCATTGGGAATTGTAATCGTTGGTGGCGTCTTATTCTCCTTGATACTCACGCTCTACGTTATCCCGGCCATGTACTCGTACCTTTCCCGACAGAAGAAGTATATCAACTATGAAGCGCCGGATATCAAGCCACCCGTGAAGGAAGTTCTGCATGAAGCATAAGGCATTTGGGATAATTCTCCTGACTTTTTCTGCCCTCTCTGTTGCTGGGCAAGCCGTCTCGGTCGATGAGGTGATTCAAATTGCGTTACAGAAAAACTACGACGTCCGCCTATTTCAAAATTCAGCTGCCCTTGCCGGGAATGACAATCGATATTCATTTGGTGTCTTCCTTCCAAACATCAATGGAAACGGAGCCTACGTAAGAAACAACAACGACTCGCGCAACGTAACCTTCGGTGACGTGGAGACAGTTCGTTCTGGCGCACAGTCCACGAACATGAACTCATCGTTGCAGCTTGTATGGACACTTTTTGACGGTACAAAGATGTTTGCTACACGCAAACGTCTTTCCGAGTTGGAAGCCCTTGGTCAACTGAATGTCAGGAATCAAATGGTAAACGCAACGGCCAATGTTATCGCCACATACTATGGTATCGTACGGCAGAAGCAACAGCTAAAGGCTATTCAGGAACAAACCTCGGTGAGTGAAGAACGTGTAAAACTTGCTGAACGGAAATTGAAGGTCGGAACCGGAGGCAAACCCGAATTGCTCCAGGCAAAAGTGGACCTTAACGCGTTTAAGGCGGCTGCCATTCAGCAGGAAACAATTATTCAGCAACTCAAGGATCAACTCAATTCACTCCTGGGTATGGGCCTGCCGGACAAATACGAGACCACTGATTCTATTCCGATCACACAGAGCTTGACCCTGGAAGGAATAAGACAGAATGTAGAGAACACGAATACCGCCCTCGCGGCAGCCCGAAAGAGTATTTCCGTTTCCGAACAATCCCTTCATGAAAACCGGGCTGGCCGTTCGCCAATTATTAATCTGACCTCTTCTTATAATTTCAACCAAATTGAAAATGAACTGGTAACCAGTCCAGTCGCTCAGAAATTTATTCGAAACGTTGGCTACAACTACGGGCTATCCGTTTCCATACCCATAGTCAACGGAATGAACATCAACCGGCTGATTGGTCAAACTAAGGTTAACCTCGAGCGTCAAAAAATAATCTACGAACAGCAACTCACCATTGTGTTGGTCGGAATTCGGATAGCCTTCATCAGTTATGAGAATGCGCTAAAGGTTCTTCTAATCGAAGAAGAAAACATAGTGTTAGCCAAAGAAAACGTCAACATTGCCTTGGAGGGATTCCGGCGGGGCATTACGACCTTTATCGAACTGCGAACCGCCCAACAGAGTCTTGCCGATGCCTACAATCGCCTCATTGCGGCTCGTTTCAATGCCAAAATCTCCGAAACGGAACTCCTTCGCCTGCAAGGCTCACTAATCAACTAATCCGTACTGAATTCCCTATTGATGTAGAAATCATCCGGAGGTCAAGAATCACACGGATGTCTCTATTTTTTCTATGTTGGGGAAACGAAGGCTTCATGCCGAATCACGTATCGCAGCTGGTGTGTTTACGCTCAATCAACTTTACACTGAATCGACAGGATTGGTTCACGATCTTAAAATGGCTAATGACAAAAAGCGCCGGAGCCGGCGAAGGAACCTACTGGTTCTCAATCATGTCAGAAAGCTTGTACTTCTGAATCATGTAAAACAGGAAATTAAACCCAAGGGCATCTTCTTCGTTCCGGGCTTTCTGCGGCTCTTTGGGTAACTCAGGCCGTGTTGTCTTGTTGATAATTTTTGGAGTAACCGCAACAGAATCCCGAATGATTGAATTTTGGCTGGGGTGATCAAAGATCAAAGTCTTATCTTCGCTGAAATTCACCTCGCGGTGTGATGGATCCGGCCCTTCAATCATCGGCGTTTCTTCCTGCGCTTGTGCAGAGAAAGAAAGCAGCAATGCTGCGAGTAGAATAAACAGAAGACCTGATAACTTCATACTTAAACTTTTGGACTCAGGCACAAATTGCTTAATACGGAGTTTCGAATATACAAAAAAACTGCTTGGATGATAACCTGGGATGACTTTAGCAAAGTGGAGATACGGGTAGGAACTATTGTGCGCGCTGAACCGTTCCCTGAGGCCAAAAAACCGGCTTTTAAGCTCTGGATTGACCTTGGACCCGACCTTGGCACGAAGAAAAGTAGCGCCCAAATTACCCACCATTACGGGATAAACGACCTCCCCGGCCGACAGGTTGCATGTGTAGTCAATTTTCAGGCCAGGCAGATCGCCACCTTCCTCTCAGAGGTTTTGGTCACCGGGTTTCCTGACGAAAACGGGCACGTTGTTCTTACTGCCATTGACAAAAAAGTGCCTAATGGAGCACGACTTTTCTAACGCTATGCTCTTCTCCGAACTTGTCTCCATTACTTCCGGTCAATTACTTCAGCTTACCAAGGACCGAGCCGTTGACGCGCTAGTCACGGATAGCCGCAAGCCAGTTATTGGAGAAGGTTCGGTGTTCTTCGCCATAAAGGGCGAGCGACACGATGGTCATGCGTACCTGCCTGATTTGTATGCCCAAGGTGTTCGGCAATTTATAGTCGAGTCCCTGGTACCGGAAAGTTCATTTCCTGATGCCAACATTCTCCGAGTGCCTTCAACCCTTGCTGCATTACAACAAATTGCCACACATCACCGAAACTTCTTCCACATCCCGGTTGTTGGCATTACCGGTAGCAATGGGAAAACCACCATCAAGGAGTGGCTGTTCCAGGCACTTTCTCCGGATTGCCCCGTAATCAAAAATCCGGGCAGCTACAATTCACAAATTGGTGTCCCCTTGTCCGTTTGGGGTATGAATGAATCGCATGAACTTGCCATTTTCGAAGCCGGCATATCTACTACCGGAGAAATGGAAAAGCTCCAAGACATTATCCGGCCAACTCTGGGCATTTTTACCAACCTGGGAACAGCCCACAACGAGGGATTTTCTTCGCTAAAGCAAAAAGCAGAAGAAAAGGCAAAGCTCTTTATCGATTGTGAATGGGTTCTTTACTGCAAGGATCATTTACTGATTGATGAAACATTGCAGCAGTTAAACATGAAGACACGGACATGGGGTTCTGACCTTCGAGCGGACATCCGAATCGAATTGCTTGAAGGGCGTCGTTACCGATTGACGGATTCGAAGCAGACATTTGAACTAACACTTCCCTTTGATCAGTCCGGTCTCCTGGAAAACGCGTTTCATGTTGTCGCATTCATGCTGCTGCGCGGATATTCACCAACAATAATCCAGGAGCGCATAAACCATTTGCATACTGTTCCGATGCGACTGGAATTGAAGCAGGGGGTTCATCGCAGCATTCTCATCGACGACTCTTATAACAATGACCTCGCGGGACTAAAAATCAGTTTGGATTTTCTGCGCAATCAGCAAAAAGGAAAAAAGATCATCATTCTATCGGATCTCTTACAAACCGGACTGCCTCCGGATGAGCTCATTTCCAAGATCAAGAACCTGATCGCGGCAGATGGTGTAACTGAAATTATCGGCGTGGGCCCAGTGCTTTTTTCTCACAAACAATTTTTCCCTGGAGGAACATTCTACGAATCGACGGATGAATTCTTGAAAAGTTTGAGCCCGGAGAAATTCGCCGACAGCGTCGTGCTGATCAAAGGTGCCCGACCCTTTCAGTTTGAGCGAATTGCGCAACGCCTCCAGCGAAAAGTTCATGGGACAATTATGGAGATCGACCTCACAGCGATGGTCCATAACCTCAACTATTTCAAATCCCGACTTACGCCCGGAACCAAAGTAATGGTAATGGTGAAAGCTTTTGCCTACGGTAGCGGAAGTGAAGAGGTGGCAAATCTTTTGCAATACCACCGTGCCGATTACCTGGGTGTTGCCTTTGCCGATGAGGGTGTGGAACTCAGGAAAAACAATATCACCCTGCCCATCATGGTGATGAACCCCACGGAAGAAAGTTTTGGACTCATGCTGGAGCATCGGCTGGAGCCGGAAATCTATAGCATGCGCGTCTTTCGTGCCCTCCTGGATTTTCTTGAAAATCAACAGTGCGTTATCCACCTCAAAATGGATACCGGCATGCATAGGTTGGGCTTTGAAGATCAGGACTTGGACGGACTCGAAGAGATCCTGCTCAGCCATGATAATATTCGCGTTGCTTCGATTTTCACGCACCTCTCCGGAGCTGACGAAAGGAAGCACGATGATTTTTCAAATGAGCAGGCAAAACGGTTTACCAAGATGGCAGATCGGCTCAGCCAGGTGCTTGGATACAGGCCCTTGCGCCACGTGTTAAACTCTTCTGGCATTCTTCGTTTCCCCCAATTTCAGTTTGATATGGTCCGACTCGGAATCGGTCTATACGGCATTGATCCGACAGAAGCCGGCGGCGCAAACCTGAAGTCGGTGGTGACCCTGAAAACAATCATTTCACAGATAAAGCACATTGCTGCCGGAGGTACCGTCGGCTATGGGCGCAAAGGCAAAGTGGCAATGCCAACTACCACTGCCACACTCGCGATTGGGTACGCCGACGGATTCAGTAGGAAGTTCAGCAATGGGGCTGGAAACGTTTTGATTCATGGCCGACTTGCCCCTGTAAAAGGCAATGTTTGCATGGACATGACCATGGTTGATATCACGGGAATTCCTGCGCAGGAAGGTGATGAAGCAATCATCTTTGGGCCAGACCTTCCCATTCAGCAAGTCGCTCAATGGATTGAAACGATTCCCTATGAATTGCTAACCAGCACGAGCGAACGGGTCAAGCGGGTTTTTTACGCAGAGTCGATCTAAGTTTCCAGAACATAAATGAGTGCAGTCATTCAAACCAGGTCAGTTCTTACCTGTCCAAACTGCGGCTTCCAAAAAGAAGAAGAAATGCCAACAGATGCCTGCCAGATCTTTTATCAATGTGAAAAATGTAGGTCGCAGCTAGGACCTAAGGCGGGTGATTGTTGTGTCTTCTGTTCGTACGGCACCGTGAAGTGCCCACCGATTCAGCTCGCTGGTACGTGCTGCTCCTGACAAAGACCTTTTAGTTGTACTTCACATAGTGCTCCCATTTTTCAATCACCTCGCGGAAATCGGTGGGAAGCTCAGAATCGAACTGCACAAATTTTTTCGATGACGGATGAATAAAGCCAAGGGTTTTGGCATGAAGCGCCTGTCGCGGCATGATCTTGAAGCAATTGTCTACAAACTGCTTGTACTTGGAAAATGTAGTGCCTTTGTGAATCTGATTTCCGCCGTACGTGGCATCATTGAACAGCGGGTGTCCCAGATGTTTCATGTGCGCCCGGATCTGATGCGTTCTGCCCGTTTCTAGCTTACACTCAACTAGAGAAACGTATCTAAACTTTTGTAACACCTTATAGTGCGTAATGGCTGTACGGCCAAAGTCCGCATCAGGGAACGCTGCTGTAATTCGTCTGTCTTTCAGGCTACGACCAACATTAATATTTATTGTGCCCTCTTCCGTGGCCGGCTCGCCCCAAACCAGCGCCCAATAGGTGCGTTCGATGGAGTGATCAAAAAATTGTTTTGCCAGATGAGTAAGGGCTGTTTCTGTTTTTGCCACCACCAATAGGCCTGACGTATCCTTATCTATACGGTGAACAAGGCCGGGCCTCCCGTCATTTCCCTCCATTTGAGGCAGGTTCTGAAAATGATAAGCGAGTGCGTTTACCAATGTTCCTGTCCAATTCTGGTATGCAGGATGCACCACCATGCCCGCTGCCTTGTTGACAATCAGGAACTGGTCGTCCTCAAATACAATGTTAAGTGGAATATTCTCGGGTACAACATCGGTATCGCGTGGCGGCTCCGGGAACGAAACCGTGATCACGTCGTGTGGATGAATTTTATGGTTCGGCTTGACCGGCTTCTCATTTACAAGCACAAATCCGTTATGGATTCCTTCCTGGATTTTTGTTCGCGTGGCGTTGGAGAGCCGGTCCATAAGGAACTTGTCGATGCGCACCAGGCTCTGACCACCGTCTACAACAATCCGGTGATGTTCAAACAATTCATCGTCCTGATCGGCTTCCGGGTCTTCGTATACGTTTTTCACGGGGCAAAAGTACGGAGAAGGAAGGAGGTTTGCTCGAGCCCATTTGTCTTATGGCGCATCCTCTGCAAACATCAATACATTCCCATCCGGATCCTTAACTGCAAATTCCCGTGCTCCGTAAAATGTAGTACGTAGCTCAACCGCCAATGGAATCTTGCCTTGTATGGCCTTCCGCAAAGCATCAAGCCCCTTGACTTTGATGTAAAATGTCGCCGCAGTTCTACCAGCAGTGAGGTTCAGAGTTGGCACGTCTTCCTGGATACTGGCTAGTGTTTGGAACATCATGGTCACAGGACCTCGCTGCACCATGGCCCAATTGAAAATGCCGGAATCCGGAACGGACGCCAACCGTGTAAATCCCAGAAGGCTGACATAGAACTCAACGGACCGGTTAACATCGGACACAATCAGATTGGGCGAAAGGGACTCGAAGGAAGGGTTTACTGAGATCATGCGCGGTGGTTGTTAACGCAGGCAAGTTTATTAAAAGAAAATCGTTAGGAAAATGTCTTTTGAAAAATCACCTTTCGATATGGTTTACCGGATTCTGCTAATTGTTTCAATCCTTGTGGCGTGCAAAAAGCCGTCTTCCCCTGTCGAGAATTCTCCTTTTGAGGCCGGAAAGCAACACGGCGTAAATACAAATGAAAAGTTGGAAGAGGCCTCCGGTCTTGCGGCAAGCCTTCGCTACCCAGGATGGGTATGGAGTCACAACGACAGCGGTCACCCGCCTGAACTCTTCCTCCTCGACTCGACTGGATTAACCAAAGCAACATTTGTCCTGTCAGGAATAAAAAACAGGGATTGGGAGGACATCGCAATGGGGCCTGGGCCAGACAGCACTACCTGGATCTATGTTGGCGATATTGGAGACAATGAAGCGAGCCACAAATTCAAGCGGATCCATTGCCTCGAGGAGCCATCATTGGATAATCCCGGTCCCCTTGCGGTAACCCGCACACTCGTCATCCGAATGGCAGACCAGCCGCGGGACACCGAGGCGCTTATGGTCGATCCGATTTCTAGAAATATATACCTTGTGACTAAGCGGGAGAAATCAGTCAAACTTTACGAAATACGATTCCCGTTCTTGGCCGATACCATTACAGCGACTCCGTTGATTGATTTGCCGCTCAAACATATTGTGGCCGGTGACATTTCCCCGGATGGAGGCGAAATCCTGCTAAAGAGTTATAACGCCATTTATTACTGGAAGCGATCCGCGGGGCAATCCATTTCGGATGCGATGAAACTGCCGGCAACAAAACTTGATTATGAGCATGAGGCTCAAGGCGAATCCATTGCCTGGGCCCGTGACGCTACTGGCTTCTACACACTGAGTGAGAATGCCAAGGGGGAGCGTGGAAAACTGCTTTTCTATACCCGAAAACCTACCGTTGACTCGTTGAAAAAGAGTCCCGTAGTCACCCCATAAACGTACAGACTAATGTTGGCGACCTGACAATACCTCGACAAATTGTCGAAGCGGGGCTGCCTTTTCTTTTACAGTAAGTTGATCGAGACCCAGATAAGCTCGATTGAGGTAATTCTGAATTTTCTTTTCGGTGAGCGCCTCAATGCCCAGCGCATCGTACAGCGCGGTGACCGCCACAACCTTCTTTTTCTTATTGAATTTCTTTGCTGTTAGCCAGAGTCGAAGCTCTTTAGCAGCCGGACCTTTCGCCCGCTTAATGGCACTGATCAACAAAAACGTTCGCTTATTGGAAATGATATCTCCCCCCTGCTGCTTCCCAAATTGTTTCTTATCTCCATACACATCCAGCAGATCATCCTTCAGTTGAAATGCAATCCCAAGGTCAATTCCGAATTGGCGAAGTACTTTCTTGTCTTCCGGCGGAGCTTCTGCCAAGACAGCCCCAAGCTCAAGACTAAAGCCGAGCAGTACAGCCGTCTTTAACTCAATCATATTCAGGTACTGCGTCTCGCTTACGCTCTTCGCCGATTCAAATTCCATGTCCCATTGCTGTCCTTCGCACACGCCGGCCGCTACCGCGTTGAAAAGAGATAGTACCTCTTTCAATTTCTTTTCTTCCAGTTCAAGAAACCTGTCATAGACTTTTACCAGGAGAACATCTCCCGAAAGAATAGCCGTATTTACATTCCACTTTTCATGTACAGTTGCTTTTCCGCGGCGCAAAGGTGCCTGGTCCATAATGTCATCGTGCATCAGCGTAAAGTTGTGGAACGCCTCAACAGCCACCGCATACTTGACAACGGATGCAGGATTTTTTTTGTAAAGGCCGTAAGTCAGGAGGGTAAGTAGCGGGCGCATGCGCTTGCCGCCCAATTCCATAATGTAATGGATAGGATCATAGAGAGAGCGTGGCTGTGACTCCACGCGAAATTTCCGAATCTCCGCCTCGAGAAGTTTTAAATAGTCTTCCATGATTTTTTCACCTGCGCTTAGGCCTTCTGAATCCACGGTCTTCCTGATCCATATCCGGACCAACATTTTCCAATGTCAAATCCATGAGCCTCCTGTCGATATCGGTTTTCTTCACCCGAACCTCTACTTCGTCTCCCAGGCGATATATTTTCTTTCTTCTTCGTCCAATCACGCGGTAGTTGCGTTCATCCCACTCATAGAAATCATCTTTCATGTCCGCTAAGCGGGCCATGCCTTCACACTTGGTTTCAATGATTTCAATAAAGATTCCAAAATCTGTAACGCCCGTAATGATTCCTTTGTAGAGTTTGTCTGCCTGCATACTCATAAACTCAACCTGCTTATAGCGGATGGAGGCCCGCTCTGCGTCCGAAGCACGCTTTTCCCGCTCTGAGGAATGAACACACTTCGATTCAAAATCTGTCTTGCTGGTTGGCTTTCCGTTGTCCAGGTAATGCTGCAACAGACGGTGGACCATCATATCGGGATACCGCCGAATAGGAGATGTGAAGTGTGTATAGTGATCAAAGGCCAACCCGAAGTGCCCCTTGGGTTCGGTGGTATACTTTGCTTTAGCCATCGCTCGAACAGCGAGAGATTGAAGAACGTTTTGCTCTGGTTTGCCCTCAATTTCATCCATCAGCTTATTCAATGACCGGGAAACGGCATTCTCATCCGTGTTAAGCTTGTGTCCAAATTGCTTCGCAAACTCTGCAAAATCCGCAACCTTCTCAGCGTTCGGTAAGTCGTGCGTTCGATACACGAATGTGTTCTTATCGCTTCCCTTACCTAGTTTATAGATATAGGTTGCGACTGCCTTATTGGCCAATAACATGAACTCCTCAATAAGCTTGTGCGCATCCTTTCTTACTTTAGGAATTACCGCCAGCGGCTTCCCACGCTCATCAAGTTTGAATTTTACTTCGGTTGTTTCAAAGTTTACCGCTCCTTTCGAGAAGCGTTCTTTGCGCAACCGGAGGGCCAGATCATTTAGGATCTTCAACTCCTCCGCAAATTTTCCCTTACCCGATTCGATGACTTCCTGTGCTTGCTCATAACTGAATCGGTGATCGGAGTGTATCACCGTCCTGCCAAACCATTCCTGAGTCACCTTGCCGCGGCCATCTACTTCAAATACAGCTGCAAAGGTAAGTTTGGTTTCGTTGGGCCGAAGCGAGCACAATGCATTGGACAATCGCTCGGGCAGCATAGGCACTGTCCGGTCTACCAGGTATACGGATGTGGCACGGTCAAAGGCATCTTCATCCAATGAAGTACCTTCACGCACATAATGTGTTACATCGGCGATATGAACCCCTATTTCATACATGCCTCCTGGAAGTTTCTTAAACGAAATGGCATCATCAAAGTCCTTCGCGTCCTCGGGATCAATGGTGAACGTGGTAATTTCCCTAAAGTCGCGTCGATTGCGAATCTCTTTGTCTTCGATATGCTCGTTTATCTTCTCTGATTCCTTTAGGACATGAGGTGGAAATCGAAAGGGCAAGTCAAACTCTGCCATGATCGAGTGAATCTCGGCCTCATTCTCACCTGTTTTACCAAGAACTTCAATGACTTTGGCCTCGGGATTCTTATCCCCATCGCCCCAGCGGGTCACTTCAAACAGCACCTTATCGTTGTGCTGCGCGTGGCTCACATTTTCCTGATATATAAAAAAGTCCTGATAAATCTTTTTGAAGTCTGGAACCACAAAGGCAAAGCGGTTGGGTGACATCTCCAGCCGACCCACAAAACGGGTTCTATTCCGTTTGAGAATCTCCTCAACCCGGCCTTCAGGTTTTTGACCCTTCCGCTGGCTGATCAACGAAACGCGTACGCTATCCCCGTGAAGGGCTGTAGCCAAATCCTGGGTTCGTACATAGACATCGTTTTCTGAACCGGTATTGATATAGGCAAAACGGGGGTTGACGTGATCGACAATGCCTTGAAGCGTTTCAACTGCTTTCGTGGAGGTGTAGCTCCCATCTGCAAGTTGCCTGATCTTCCCAGACTCCTCCAGTGCATCGAGCAGGGTAAAGATTTCTTTGTTTTCAGCTTTGTTCTTAGGGCCGATTTCCCTCACCAACTGCTTAAATTGAAAGGATGCCCCGGGGCTATCCTCAAAGAATGAAAGCAGAACCTTCCGAAGTGATTTTGGTTCTTCCTTGTGGCGCTTTTCCTTTCGCTCCTTAAAATTTTTCTTAGACATACAATTTTAGTTTTGAGTCAGTCATGCTGACAATATGATATTTTTCTCGTCGACCAGAGGGCAGGCCTTTAACTTCAGAAACAATTGTGCTACGGCGACTACATCGCCGACACAATATTCTGCAATTTTCTTCAGGTCTTGATCCTGGTAGTACACTTCATTTACTTTTGATCCATCCATGTCTCCTTTGCTGGTGGGTATATTAAACAAGGTCGCCAGGAGATCCAAAGATGTGTAGTGCTTGTAATCGCCGAATTTCCACATCTCGAGGGTATCGAGGTGAGGAATGTCCCACGACTTTTTGCCCGATAAGTTCAACACGGCCGGGAGGGCGATCCCCTGCACCAACATGCGTCGGCTGAGATAGGGATAATCAAACTCCTTTCCATTGTGTGCGCAGAGTTTGATTTGCGTCTGGTCCATCTTTTCAAGTGCGCTCTTGAATTCGGTCAATAACTTTGCTTCATCATGGTCCGCAAAGTATTTTGTCTTTAAGGTACGTTCACCCGCCTCATTGGTCGAAAGCTTTCCCATGCCAATGACGATGATTTTTCCAAATTCGGCATATATTCCGGCTCGCTCTTGAAAAAGCTCCTCGTCCGTTTGCTCTTCTGCGCGCTGCCGAAAAAAGCCGGTTTTCCTCGCCCATTGGACTTTTAGTCGTTCATCGAGTGAGGCATAGGAAGGTGTGCAGGCAACCGTTTCAATGTCAATAAATAGAATATTTCTATAATCCTCCATCAGTCTGCAAGATACTTCAAAACAACCTGGGCAAATTCCTCGGGCTTCTCAGCCTGGACCCAATGGCCGGTATTCATTGTTGCGAATTCAGCATTCAGAAAAATAGTCTTAATCCGCAATTCATCTCCCGGGCTGTAATAATTGGATTTTTCTCCCCGAATGAAAAGACAGGAGCCATCATGTTTTCCAGAGTAAACCATATCCGCGCCAAGCGATTCGATATTTCGCTCAATAGCCTGCAGGTTAATTTTCCAAACAAACCCACCTTCAGCCACCCGGCTGAGGTTCTTGAGCAAGAATTGGCGGACTTCCACTTCTGGAACATAGGCGGCTAACAAGTCATCGGCCATTGTGCGTGAGGCGATGGTCTGGAGTGGAATGGCACTAAGTCCCTCCAAGATGGCATCGTGGTGGACCGGGTAGGATTTTGGAACAATATCTATGACAATCATTTTTCCAATCTCTGTCGGATATCGTACGGCAAAATTCATCACTGCCTTCCCGCCCATAGAATGGCCGATCACCGCCGGACGATCAAGGGCTTGCTCCTTAATAAAATCATGCAGGTCTTCGGCCAGCGATTCATAATTCATTTTCTCACTTTGCGGAGATTGGCCGTGATTCCGCTGATCTACAAGAAAGACCTTGAACTGTTGTGAAAACGTCTTTGCCAACGTAAACCAATTGTCGGATGAGCCAAATAATCCGTGCAAAATAATCAATGGCTTTCCCTGTCCGGATTCCCTATAAAATAACTTCATGCGTCAAAGTTAAGCATCCTGCATGAACGCAATCTGAAGTGTATATTTGAAGTCTATTATGCATATCAATCAAGGAATAGATTCCATTCAGGGCATCTCGTTTGAATCACTGGCAAAGTCCTTTGGGACACCAGTGTATATCTATGATGCTCAAAAAATTGCCAATCAGATTGATATCTTGCGCACCGCGTTTGAGAATATCAACATCAAGTATGCGGCAAAAGCACTGACCAATGTATCCATTCTTCACTTCATGAAGCAACAAGGAGTGGGGGTGGATGTTGTTTCCATCCAGGAGGCACAGATTGCCCTTCGGTCAGGCTTTACTCCAACAGATATCATGTTTACCCCGAATTGCGTTGATTTTGATGAAATCGTGCAAGGCGTTGACATAGGACTTGCCATCAACCTGGACAATCTTCCCATGCTGGAAAGGTTCGGCTCAAAATACGGCGATCGGTATCCCTGTGTCCTGCGGCTGAATCCGGATATCCTCGCCGGTGGCAACTACAAAATATCAACAGGGCACAGCCACTCCAAGTTTGGTATTTCTATCCATTCCGTCAGCGAAATCAAACGTATCGTTGATGAGCATGGGATTCGAATACATGGGCTTCATATTCACACGGGGTCGGAACTGACCGACCTGGATGTCTTCATGAAGATGGCCGATATTCTCTTCGGTCTTGCCCGCGATTTCGCTCATCTTCAATTTCTTGATTTTGGCGGTGGCTTGAAAGTTGCCTACCGTGAAGGGGATACCGCAACGGATGTTGTTGAGTTGGGCAAAAGATTGTCAAAAGCATTTCGTGACTTTAACGCAAAGCAGGGTCGTGATCTCAAGTTGTGGATGGAGCCTGGAAAATTCCTGGTGAGCGATGCGGGCTTTCTGCTCGTAAAAGCCAATGTCGTTAAGATAACCCCAAAGGTAACTTTCGTTGGTGTTGATTCCGGCCTTAATCACCTGATCCGGCCTATGATGTACGATGCCTATCACACTATTCTTAATGTTTCTAATCCCTCCGGTCCCATGCGCACCTATACCGTTGTTGGGAACATCTGCGAGACCGATACGTTTGGATCCGACCGTGAACTAAATGAAGTGCGCGAGGGGGATTTGTTACTTATTCAAAATGCGGGAGCTTACGGGTATTCAATGGCCTCCAATTATAATTCACGACTTCGGCCTGCCGAAGTGATGATTCGTAAGGGCGAAGCAAAACTCATTCGCCACCGGGATACCCTTGAGCAACTCCTCGTCGGTCAGATCGACATCTTTTAGATATGCGGCTGGGGAAGCAGGATTGTAAACGTGCTGCCGGTTCCGAGGAATGATTTAACAAAAATTATTCCTTTCAGTTTTGCCAGCGACTCCTTGACAATATATAATCCCAACCCCGTTCCGTCCGATGAGGAAGATGCCCGGTAAAACATATCAAAGATCTTATCCAGGCTCTCTGCGGGAATTCCCTGGCCGTTGTCTTCAACATCAATTTGCACTTTACCCTTTATTGTCCGGTAAAATACCCGGATGTACGGATCAGGCTTTGTCAGATCATGGTACTTAACACTATTGGAGAACAGGTTTCCCAGCACCGTCTTCATCAATGTAAAATCCGAATCGAACTTAAAATTCTCATCGCGATCGTAAATCAAACGGATCGCCGGTGCGTCCTTAGCAAATTTTAGATCACTGACCACCTCATCGATCAATTGGTCGAGCGACAAGGGAATCAGTACTACCTCAGATTTTTTGCTTCTTGACAGCACGAGAAAATCGGCAATTACCGAATCCAGTTTTAGAACCCGCTGCTCCATCATGGTAATGAGCTCCAGGCTCTTCTCATCTTTCATTTCCAGTTTGGCCAGGTTGACAAGTCCAAGCATCGATGCAATGGGTGACCGCAGATCATGCGAAGTGCTGTAAACAAACCGATCGAGTTCGTGATTTGCCTTTTTCAATTCGCGGCGCTCATCCTCCAGCAACCAGATGATCATTCCAAAACCAATTCCAAAAATCATGACCAGATCGACCAGGCCAAAAAACGACGGAAATTCAAATTTGACAGCGAACATATTGAGGCCAACAACGGTTGCATAATAACCTTGCTCCAGCCCAAACAGTATCATGGACCAAGACATGATCCCATGACCAAGCCCTCCGGAAAGGCGTTTGGTAAAGCGTAAGATCAACCCAGCAGAGACAAAGGCAATACTGGTAATGACAAATCGCACGCCCACTCGAAGAAAGTAACGAACTTGTGCCGCTTCTTCATCCTGACTTTTTACGAGTGTCAATACAACTGCGAGGGCAAGTGCAAATGAAATCCAAATGAGAAATACCCGAAAAGGAATTCGGATATCCCGGATTAGCTCCCGGATGCCACCCAGAAAAAGTGTTACGTAGGCCAGGTAAGTAAAAAGTGACACTAAGCTGAATGCCAGCGCAGCCCAATAGTCAAGCCTTTGCAATAGAAATGGCTCGCCACGAAGCCCAAGCATGATCATGGCAACAGCAAACAAGATCCAAGCCCAGGACCACGTAATTAGATACTTTCGATTATGAAGCCGGCTGAAGTGCCTGAAGATTGAAAACAAGGCAACACCAATAACCGCCTGCATGATGTAGGTTACCAATATGTAGTTATGGAATGATGATTCCTCCATGGTCGGCAGCCAGTCGTCTGAATTAGAAGGGAAAATACAGGAAGCCTGTCATAAAACCCCATCCGAGCAGGGGTTTTGAAGTGGTGACGGAGGGAATTGAACCCCCGACACAAGGATTTTCAGTCCTTTGCTCTACCAACTGAGCTACGTCACCAGCACCATTCCCGCCTTTTAAGACGGGGCCACAAAAGTATATAAAAATAGAAACGGTGCAAATTGCTCTTTGAATTGAGGGGTCAAAGTGGATTTCAAGAATTAGTTGGCTAATTTGAATGCCCAAGGGTTATCGATGCCTATGATTCAACAAGTTGCTTTCTTAGTCGTTCTTGGCTTAGCCGGCTTTGTGATGCGACGCCGTATTCTCACAATTCGGAACAACATTCGGCTCGGAAAGCCCAGCCCCATTCATGACCGCAAACCTGAACGGTTGCGTAACATGTTGCTTGTTGCTTTCGGTCAACGAAAAATGTTCAAACGGCCTTTGCCTGCTATTTTGCATTTCTTCATTTATGCAGGGTTCCTAATTATCAACCTGGAAGTCCTTGAGTTTGTAATAGACGGGCTCCTGGGCACGCATCGGGTTTTTGCACCGCTCCTTGGATCGCTTTACCCACTCCTCATGAACTTCTTCGAGTTCCTTGCTGTAGCCGTCATGGTTGCTTGCCTGCTGTTTCTGATCCGGAGGTACGTGCTAAAAATTCCCAGGTTCTGGAGCGCTGAAATGACTTCCTGGCCAAGACTGGATGCCGCTATTATCCTGCTTACCGAAATCGTTCTCATGTGGGCCATTCTGTTCATGAACGCAAGTGATCAAATCTTACAAGGACAAAATGAACACACAACTACCGGATCACTGTTCTTCAGTTCATTTCTGATCCCTGTTCTCGATGGCTTTGCCCCCGCATCGCTTGTCCTTGTAGAGCGATTCTGCTGGTGGTTCCATATCCTGGGTATTCTTGGCTTCTCCATTTATGTCACCTACTCGAAGCATCTTCATATTTTTCTCGCCTTCCCCAACACCTACTATGCGCGGCTTGAAAGCAAGGGGCATATTGACAACATGCCTGTCGTTACTCGCGAAGTGCGTTCCATGTTGGGACTTGAGGTCGCAACTCCTTCGACGCCGGCAGAGCCTGGACGATTCGGAGCTAAAGACATCAACGACTTGACCCGGAATTCCCTTTTGTCTGCGTACGCTTGTACGGAATGTGGTCGGTGTACTTCTGAATGTCCGGCCAATCTGACCGGAAAGAAGCTGTCGCCGAGAAAAATTATGATGGATGTTCGTGACCGGATGGAGGATGTCGGTCGCAGCCTGGCAGCCGGAGGCGCTGGTCTTGCTGATGGGAAGACCCTCCTCGGTGACTATACAACAAAAGAGGAAATTAATGCCTGCACAAGCTGCAATGCCTGCGTGGAAGCATGTCCCGTCATGATCAACCCCTTAGACATTATCCTCGAAATGCGAAGATATGTGGCCATGGAGGAGTCTGGCTCACCCCAACAATGGAATTCCATGTTTCAAAATATTGAAACCAATTTTGCTCCCTGGAAATTCCCTTCATCAGACCGATTCAAGTGGGCCCACGAAAATTCTGGAAAAGGCTAACGATAGATATCCATGACAATTCCCACACTTTCTGAAATGACGGCCCGAGGCGAATCACCCGAAATTCTTTTTTGGGTAGGGTGCGCCGGATCTTACGACGAGCGATACAAGCGCGTAACTAAAGCGTTTGTAAAAATTCTTCAAGCTGTTGGTACGCGGTTTGCCGTTTTAGGCACGGAAGAAACATGCACTGGTGATCCTGCCCGAAGGGCCGGAAATGAATTTCTTTTTCAAATGCAGGCAACCAGTGTGATTCAGGTGCTCAATGGGTATGGCGTGAAGAAAATTGTAACAGCCTGCCCGCATTGTTTCAACACAATCAAGAATGAGTATCCCGACCTGGGCGGTACGTATGAAGTAATTCATCACTCCACCTTTCTCCAACAACTTATCGAAGCAGGAAGGATCAAACTTAAAGAAGGCGGTTCGTTCAAAGGAAAGCGGATCACCTATCATGACTCGTGTTACTTGGGGCGCGCAAATAATGTCTACGAGGCACCTCGCTCCGTCCTTGAATCCCTCGATGCAGACCTTGTCGAAATGAAACGATGCCGAACCACCGGTTTGTGTTGTGGAGCGGGTGGAGCTCAGATGTTCAAGGAGCCGGAAAAAGGGAAAAAGGATGTAAATGTCGAGCGCGCTGAAGAGGCAATAGCCACCGGCGCCGAAACGATCGCGGTGGCCTGTCCATTTTGCATGACCATGATGAGTGACGGTGTGAAAGCCAAAAACAAGGAAGCATCAATTCAAGTAAAGGACCTTGCCGAACTGATCGCCGAATCCCAGGGATTGTAATCCATGAAGTCCCAAGGCTGTATCTTCTTTTACTTTCTACTTTTTACGGTTGCCTGTTCTCCAACCCCTGGTTCGGTAAGGTTGGGTCCGATCGATTTCGATCGCCTGATTGATGAGCAAATCAGTGAATTGAGCAAGCACAGGAATACACTTGAAAAAGAGGCCGAGGTAGACGGCCATCGCTCTGATTCTACGCTGGTGCCAACAGAGGAAATCTGGAAAGGCGAATTGGCAATTTTCAGGCAGCTTGGAATGATCAACAAACCACTCCATCAGGGATCCTATCGTCAGGAAGGTCCGCTGGATGACCCCAGAAGTAACCTAAAAATCCAACAATATGTAAGCGCTTCTTCACCCCTAAGGGTACTCCGGATATTTTACCAGGAATCGATCGAGCAAGTAAGAAGAATTGAGGGTACGCTCAACGAAACAAACCAGCTCTACCATAACGAGCGAAAGCTGACCCTGGAATTTGATGAGGGCAATGGGAAGGCCGTCCTCACATTCTATGGCATCACCGGCCGCCAAAAGGTTGTTCTGCGCGACACCGTCAGGTTTTCGGTCAATGCACGGATTAACTGGTAATCCCTATCGCAGAATCACCTTCGAAAGCATGCACCGTCAATCAGTCAGTATCCCATTCAGTCGTAGTGCGGGCTGCAGCCCGTGGTTTCCTTTGGGCTCATCCAGGTATACAAACCATCATTGTTTCAAGGTTTGCTAATAATTTTTAGCTTTGATGCTTATATCGGGTGATTATTCGGCCATTTTGACCAGTGATCACCTAATTTTTACCCCTTAACCAGCGTCCGAACACACATGCTTTTATTCTCGCTGTTCAGAAATAATAGCCAGGCAGAAACAATTTTGTTTGGGGTCTTCTCGCTGGTAATTGTTGTTTTTCTGCTGATTGACTTGGGTGTTCTAAATAAGACCGCTCATAAGATCACAACAAAGTCAGCCCTTTACCAATCCATTTTCTGGGTGGTGGTGAGTACGCTGTTTGGATACCTGGTTTACGTCTTTGATGACAGCGCAGATGGTGGGACAGATGCCTTGCTGGAATATTTTTCCGCATACCTTACCGAATACGCACTCTCGGTTGACAACATTTTCGTTATTCTCCTGATCCTAAAGTATTTTACAGTTAAGGAGGAATATTACCACAAGGTGCTCTTTTGGGGAATACTAGGCGCTGTTGTATTTAGGGGGCTTTTCATTTTTGTAGGCGCCTATTTGATTGGGCAGTTCCATTGGATTCTGTACGTGTTCGGTGTCTTTCTGATCTATTCGGGAATCAAGATCTATTTTGAGGATAGCGACGAAAAAATTGACCCAGAGAAGAATCCCATCATGCGTTTCTGTCGCGCTTACTTGCCGGTCAGCCCGGATGATCACGGTGGGCAATTTTTGTTCAAAGAGGGCGGAAAATACTTTTTCACTCCACTTTTCCTGGTCATTGTTCTCATTGAGACAACTGACTTGATTTTCGCTGTGGATTCCATCCCTGCGGCTTTTGCCATTACACAGAATGAGTTTTTAATCTATACGTCAAATATTTTTGCTGTACTCGGCCTGCGGGCGATGTTTTTCCTTCTGTCGGGAATTATTGATAAGTTTTACCTCCTTCAGAAGGGCCTGTCTATCATTTTGTTTTTCATTGGCGCAAAGATGTTACTGGAAATTATACATTTCCAGATTCCAGTGGTCCTCTCCTTTTTGGTAATCATTCTAACGTTGACCCTCTCCATTGTCTTCAGTGTTGTTATTCCCAAGAAGGGAAAGACGATTGGTGAACCGCTGAACTAAGCCTCCAGGCTTTCTACAATAAAGTTTTTAGGGAAAATCTGCATCAATATCGGCAACGTAAGAAACTGTTGCGGAAGAGCGATGACTACGAAGGTTGGAATCTTCTGAAGGACTTCGACAAACATTCTTCTTAGCTCGTTCTTTTCCTTTTGATTCAATTCTACCGACCGCGCGCGGGTGAGTAAATTAACCAATTCAGCCCAAGACTGTACATCGCGCAGCAACTTGCTTTTGTGCTTGGCCGTTATTCCCGCCATTCGGTCAATAAATTGCCGGCTGACTTCCTCATAACTCTTTTTATCCTGCAGGTGCTCAAGCTCTTTCCAGTGCGCTAGAATAAATCCTTCAACTGCCAGTAAACTATTCCCCACATCTTCAGGGGTTAAGGACATGGAGGAAGCCAGTCGGTTCAGGAGTTCAAGTTCGGCCTCTTCCACGTGCTTGTCAGCCCAGAACGTCAGGACTGCTATTTCAAGAAAATACTTCTTTAGTATCCACGAGTTATTGGTCGGCAAGCTGAGCTCCTCGATCGAGATTCCACGCTCAAAAATTTCCTGACACTCTTTCTTCCGATCGGCTGAGAGTCGTGCACTTTGCAGAAAAAATTCGAGGAGCTTCCTTTCCTCATACTCCAGGTTTCTATTGGCATGAGAAGCGACTGCTATCACTTTTACCAGAGAGATCCGCAATTCTTCACGTTCATAGCTGAAAAAATCGGAAACAATTTTATCTGCATTCGTATGTATCCATTGCCCGAAAATGAAAATATCCAGAAATAGCAGGCTATTATGAAAAAAATGAACCCAAAAATTACCCTTCAATTCAATGTGATCTACCCGTCTCTCCAGGATTTGCTCCGCCAATTCCAAGGGCGATTTTTTCCTTCCAAATAAAGTCTTCGAAGAACCAGCCATTTCTGGAAATACCCGGCTATAGAACGCGTTGATGCTGTCCACTGTTCTGATCAACAATTCGGAAATTTCCTCAGGGTCCCTCACCGAGTGCTCGTGAAACAGCAGCGAACTGCTAATGAGGCTCTCTGCGAGTAAGATTTTAAGACGATCTTTGACACTCCACGTTGGCGCGTCGACGTGTTCAAACGGTGTAACGGGCTGACCGTACATCAGCCCGGTGGGTTGCAGTACCCGGTACAGCGAATAGTCCGGATGAGCTGACTTACGCCCTTCAGAGGTAATATCCTGAAACAGCCCCTGCCTGAACTGGAGGTATTCGCCAAGCCAACCCGATGAACGTGGATTCATTCTTCGTCAAAAAAGGACGAGAAGTTAAGCAATTCCTGGCTACTCGGAAGATCGTTATTCAAAAAATAGCCGTCAGGAGGCCTTCCAACCCTTTCGAACGACTGATTTTGCTGATTCCTCGACCTTTTTTTGTAAGGATTTCTTGTACTGATCCAGCTTCCGGGCGATGGTTTTGTCTGACGCGCCCAGGATTTGGGCTGCCAGGATCCCAGCATTTTTCGCCCCATTCAGAGCGACTGTTGCTACCGGAACTCCTGCGGGCATTTGAAGTATGGATAGAACGGAATCCCAACCATCTATGGAGTTCGCAGATTTTACTGGGACTCCAATCACAGCAAGTGAAGTCATTGACGCAATCATACCCGGCAGATGTGCTGCTCCACCGGCTCCAGCAATGATTACCCGAAGACCTCGTTCCCGTGCTTTGGTCGCGTAGTCCACCATGCGGCCAGGCGTGCGATGAGCCGAAACGATGGTGAGTTCAAAAGAAATTTTCATTTCCTCAAGAAACTGGGCCGCCTCTTTCATAATGCCCAGGTCAGATTGGCTTCCCATTACTATTCCAACGAGCGGTTTTACCATGCGATTACCTTAAGTGTGTTCTTGACAAAGTTGGCTTTCTTCCTCAAATTTTCAATGTCCCCATCGACAATAGTCACATGGCCCATTTTCCGAAATGGTTTGGTTGTCGCTTTGCCATATAAATGGACATACATTCCGGGAATATTCAAGATGCCCTCAATTCCCAGGTAGCGCGCTTCACCCACATGGCCTTCCTCCCCGAGCAGGTTGACCATAGCGGTTGGATGGAGCACGTCTGTTTCTCCAAGAGGTAAATTCAGAATCGCGCGAAGGTGTTGTTCATACTGCGATGTCACATTGCCCTCAATGGTCTGATGGCCGCTGTTGTGTGGACGAGGGGCAATTTCATTGACTAGGATACCGCCTTCCCGTGTTACGAACATTTCTACCGCCAGAAGGCCGATCATTTTCAGTTCTACAATTATTTCAATTGCCACGGTGCTGGCCCGCTTGGCTACTTCAGGAGAAATTTGTCCCGGTGAAAAGAGGTAGTCAACCAAATTAGCCTCCGGATGGAAAACCATCTCCACAGGAGGAAATGTGCGTACCTGGCCGTCTTCATTACGGGCAACAATCACGGAAATCTCTTTCTCCACATCAACCAATTTCTCCAACAGGCCCGGTGCATCAAATGCTTTAGCGAGGTCTTCGGCCGATCGAAGGATTTGAACCCCTCGACCATCATATCCTTCGCGTCCTAGTTTATGTACGGCTGGAAGGAAGTCTACATGGCGACGTACGCCCTCCCGGTTTTCGGTTAGGACATAATCTGCTGTTGGAATTCCGTGATCTCGGAAGAATTTTTTTTGAGTTCGCTTATCCTGAATCAGTTCAACTACTGCGGATTGAGGAAATACTTTCTTTCCAGTTTGTTCGAGGTCCTTTAGCGCCCGGGTGTTGACATTTTCAATTTCTACCGTGATGATATCGCAATCCGCTCCAAATTTCACAACGGTATCGTAATCGGTGAGTTTCCCCACAGTAAAGGTTGCAAAACCCGAGCAGGGAGCCTGCGGGTCCGGATCTAAAACCGAAAAGGGAATATTCCAGTCGAGTCCTTTTTGGATCAGCATTCGGCCAAGTTGGCCGCCGCCCAATACTCCTATGCGCTTACTCTTCACAACCGAATGCGTGGATGGTTCAGGCCGAAAGATAGGAAATCAGGAGAGGACTTGATAAACAAGGAGGGCAGATGTGTACGCCAGACCCGTCATATAAACAAGCTGGGCCAGGGGCCATCTCCATCCCTTAGTCTCGCGCTTGACTATCGCAAGTGTACTCATGCACTGCATTGCAAACGTATAAAAGACAAGAAGGGAAAATCCAACAGCTGGTGTAAATCGCGGGCCACCCGTATCGGGATTGATTTCATCCTTTAGGCGGTCCTTGATTGTCGCACTTTCATCCGTACTCCCTAAACTGTAAATGGTGGCAATGGTGCTTACAAATACTTCCCGTGCAGCAAACGAGGTGATTAGCGCAATCCCTATCTTCCAGTCAAACCCCAGAGGACGAATAGCCGGCTCCATCCATTTTCCTATCGTGCCAGCATACGAATGTTCCAATTTGTAGGCGGCAACCCGATTTTCATATTCCTTCTCCGTTAGGCGCTGGCTAGCCGTTTCTTCCGCCACGGTACTGCGCGCGCTGTTCATTACATCTGCCGGACCATAACTGGCCAGCACCCAGAGAATGATCGAAACGGCAATGATGACTTTGCCGGCTTCAACCACAAACGCTTTTGTCTTCTCAATAATTGTAAACCCCACATTAGACCACTTCGGCATTCGGTACGTTGGCATCTCCATAATCAGGTAGCTTCGCTCCTTCACACGAATAATCGTTTTCAAGAGCAAAGCTGAAAACATCGCAGCCGCAAATCCCAGGAGGTAAAGGCCCATCAAAGCAATTCCCTGGAGACTGATCAAGCCGAGAACTCGTTCCTTCGGTATAATCAAGGCAACCAGAATAGCGAATACCGGTAGGCGTGCAGAGCAACTCATCAAGGGAGTTACAAAAATGGTAATCATTCGATCCTTCCAGTTGTCGATCGTACGCGTTGCCATGATGGCCGGTATCGCGCAAGCCATTCCAGAAATCAGCGGGACCACGCTCCGTCCGCTCATTCCAAATTTCCGCATGATCTTGTCCATCAGAAAAACGACACGAGACATATATCCGGTTTCCTCCAGGATTGAAATAAACGCAAACAGAATCGCGATCTGGGGAATGAAAATGATGATCCCTCCAATGCCGGGAACAATGCCGCTGGAAATCAATTCAAAGAAGGGGCCTTCCGGCAGTTGCTTTCCCAGGTAGCTGCTTAGCCCGGCAAAACCCCGGTCGATCGCATCCATTGGAATTTGGGCAAACGCAAATACAGATTGAAAAATTAGAAAGAGGATCACAAAAAAGATCAGGTAACCCCAAACCTTATGCGTAAGAACCCGGTCGAGATTGGTCGACGCCCCCTTCCAATCTTTGCGTGCTGACTTGATAACAACCGCATCCAATACTTTTTGAATGAACTCATACCGGTGGATTGTTTCCGCACCCTGGTACTTGTGAGGGAAAAAATCGTTTCGCTTTGCCACTTCCTTTATAAACATCCGATCGCCCGGAGACAGAAATGGCAGGTTGTCCGATTGCTGCAAATACTGGAATGCCTCATAGGATGGTTGGAGCCCAAAGTGCTCCATGACTTCCTTCAATGCCGGCCCTGCGCCATTGGTTGAATCGAATATCTGTCGCTTCGAACACTCAACTCCCTTCGCTAATAACCTTTTCAAAGGCTCAATGCCTCGTCCTAGCCGGGCGTTGATCATTACCACGGGTACACCCAGTTCATCGGACAATTTTTTGATGTCCAGACTCAATCCGGATTTGGCGGCCATGTCCATCATGTTTAAAGCCAGCACAACAGGAAGTCTCAGATCGATCAACTGGGTAAGCAGTAGCAGGCAATTCTTGAGATTGGTTGCATCCGCAATCACCGCAATGCAGTCCGGATAGTCATTGCCTCGGCGATTGGTGAGAATTTCCACCACAATTTTTTCATCCAGTGTTCGCGGATAGAGGCTGTAGATTCCAGGCAGGTCGATGATTTCTGCCTCAGTAGCTTCATCAAGTTGACACATCCCGGTGCGCTTATCCACTGTAATACCTGGGAAGTTCCCGATCTTCTGCTTTAGCCCTGTCAGCTGATTAAAAAGTGATGACTTCCCTGAATTTGGTTTTCCCACCAGCGCAATCTTCCGATGTTTTTCGCCAGTCATCAATCCAGAATAATTATGGTGGACGCCTCGTCAAGTCTTAATGAAAGGTCAAGCCCAGAAATATTGACGCAGACCGGATCTCCAAATGGAGCACTGAAATTGAACCGAACAACCGTGCCTGGAAGAAAACCCATTTCTAGCAATTTCACCGAAAGGTGCTCGTCAGTGAATCCTGAAATAACTGCAGTTTCCCCTGGCTTCATGGAAGAGACGGACTTTGCAATCGTAGACACCTTATTTAGATCAAGTTTAAATAATGGCTAATATACTGCGCAGTCGATTATCCTGAAAATTTGGCTTCCTTGTGGCGTACAACAAATGTATATGCCCAAAAAGAAGCACGAAGAAAAGAAGCCAAAAGCGGCAAAAGAAAAGAAGGCGAATGATGTGTCCCAAGGGGACCAAAGAAAGTCCGTTGATTTTGGAGGTATCCCAGCTCGCGACCTTAAAAAGAATTTGGGCTGCTAGGCGAGCAGATAAATCCCATTTCCCTCCCAGAAGCAGGATTCGCTAAATTCCAGAGCCGATTCCCTAGAACTGAGGCCTTAGGACCTGCTGCGGTAGGAGGGCCTTCCGGATTTGCTCCATAGCCTGCTGCCGGTTTGCCCGATTCGCCTTCCTGGATTCCTGGTTCAGAACCTGACGGATATAGTCCATGACCTTGTCCCTTTGGGCATGATCCATGGTATCCAGGGACTCCAGGATGGCCAGTTTGCTCATTGTTTTCATATTCATAGTGGTTATTGCAAATAACGTATTTCAACCCCCTGTGGTTCAAGGGGTAAGGTCCGAATTCACGGAAAGACAATATGCAGATAATGAAGTTTGAATGGTGCATCCGATGGAGTACTCAGGGAATTTTCATAACTTTTGAATGCCATGTCCACCTACTTACGCTTAGCCCGGTCAATTGCCCCGTTAATGATATTCCTGCTCACCTCGTGCGGAAGCAAGAAGGTTGAGCAAGGGGCCAGCGAAGTTGCATTTGATACCGTACGGCTCACGCTATATTCGGGATCCACCGCAATTGCTATAACACATGAGGTGAGTGACTATACGATGTGGCTGAATAAATACTCCGAATTATCTGATCCAGAATCCAGGCTAACCGTCTTTGCTAGTCCCGAAGACCCTAATCTCATCACCGTCTTTGAATTGACAAAAAGCCACAATGAAGCCAAAAGTGCGTTCACCTCACCGCGATTCAAAGAAACGCTGGATGCCGAAGGGGTCATCACCAATCCCATCCTTAACTATTTTGATGTAAGGTTCCGTGAGACCGCAAGAACCAATAAAGTTTACCGGCTTGGCGTTTCTCATGAGGTCGAGGATTATGATCAGTGGAGGAAAGTATTTGACGCGGACCAACCTATTCGGGCTAAAGCCAATCTTGAACTGCGGGCAATTTCAACTGATGCCGATAATCCGTTGATGGTGAATATTCTGTTTGCCACCGATGATCTCGACCGGGCCAAAGAAGTGATCAATTCGGATGAGTTGAAGAAACGCATGAAAGAAGCGGGTGTTCGCTCAGAGCCTGTGTTCGCAGTTTTTCGTGTGCCCGAAGTGCCCCCCAAGTAACCTTCTCACTTCTACTTTCCCGCTCACTCAGCTTGTCGTCCAGGCAAACCCTCATTTCCTAATGAGTTGACGATGACCTAATTTTGAAACTTATGTATCAACTACGAATCGTATGAGCGCTGTCAAAGAGTACATCGAAAAAAACAAAGAGACGTATCTCGCTGAGCTTTTTGAATTGCTTCGGATACCCTCCGTGAGCGCAGATAGCAAACACAAGGCCGATGTTCGAAACGCCGCCGACTATGTCGTTAAGAAGCTTCGGGATGCTGGTGCTGACCATGTAGAATTGATGGAGACGCCAGGGCACCCCATTGTATTTGGTGAAAAAATTGTTGATCCGTCAAGGCCGACGGTGTTGGTCTACGGTCACTACGATGTACAGCCTCCGGATCCGCTTGCTCTCTGGAATTCACCTCCCTTTGAGCCTACCGTAAGAGACGGGAAAATCTATGCGCGGGGAGCCTGCGATGACAAAGGACAATTCTATATGCACATCAAGGCGCTTGAGATCATGATCCATCAAAAGCATGTGCCGTGCAACATCAAGTTTATGATTGTAGGTGAGGAAGAAGTGGGCTCTGCCAACCTGGGCAACTTTGTCAAGGCCAACAAAGCAAGACTGAAAGCTGACGTAATTCTCATTTCCGATACATCCCTTATTTCCCTTGATCAACCCTCCATCACGACTGGCCTTCGGGGGCTGAGCTACATGGAAGTACAAGTTACCGGACCAAATCGCGACTTGCATTCCGGTGTGTACGGCGGCGCAGTTGCCAATCCTGCCAATGTACTTTGCCAACTGATTGCTTCGCTTCATGATGAAGAGGGGCGCGTAACCATTCCCGGATTCTACGATAACGTGGTAGACCTTACCCCTGCGGAGCGCGAGGCGCTGAACCGGGCTCCTTTTGTTTTGAACGACTACAAAAAAGAGTTGGGTATTGCAGAAATCAAGGGTGAAAAAGGATATACGACGCTGGAACGCACAGGCATTCGTCCTACGTTGGATGTAAATGGGATTTGGGGTGGATACACGGGAGAGGGCGCAAAAACAGTTTTACCATCTACCGCTTCTGCAAAAATTTCTATGCGGCTGGTTCCTAATCAGCAACCCGATCAAATTACCGAATTGTTTACGCGCCACTTCACTTCGATCGCACCCAAAACGGTCAGCGTTAAAGTCACCGCGCATCATGGCGGCGAGGCTGCTGTGACCCCGACGGATTCAAAGGCATTCAAGGCTGCAGCCAGGGCGTTTGAGGAGGTGTGGGGAAAGACCCCTATTCCAACACGCGACGGCGGAAGCATACCTATTGTTGCACTATTTAAGAAGGAGCTAGGTCTAAGCACCGTCTTGATGGGGTTTGGACTTGATTCAGATGCATTGCATTCGCCCAATGAACATTATGGCATCAAGAACTTTCTCATTGGGATAGAGACTCTTGTGGCTTTCCACAAACAGTTTGCGGATCCGACTTACAAGGCCTGAACCCAAGAGTAAGGGTATTTGTTACACCTCAAACTTATTGAATACTGTGAAGAAACTTAGCTCACTTTCGCTCCTCTTGCTGGTCCTGGTGCCTGGCGGTTTGGCACAAATTCTCGAACCTGCGAAATGGACTGTTTCGGCAACTCAAAATGCAGCAAAGGCGGGTGATGTAATCGAGATCCAGTTCAAAGCGACCATTGATAAGAATTGGTACCTCTACTCAAGCGATTTTGTCTGTGAAGACGGGCCGACCAAGACTTCAATTGCCTTTATTCCACACCCGAGTTATGAGTTAGTGGGCGATCTTCTGGCAATCAATCCTATCGCAAAACATGATGATATATTTGAATGTGATATCAAGATCTTCAAAGGTAAAGGCGAGTTCCGTCAAAAGGTTCGTCTGCTCGGATCTCCTGTCAAAATCACCGGCAGTGTTGAATACCAGGTATGCAGTGATGTAAATGGAAGGTGTATTCCGGGTGAGGAGGATTTTTCATTGACCAATATTCAGGTTACTGGCGGAGCTGTCGTCGATGAAGCTTCTGTTGGCGCAACTCCTGCTTTCAATGCACCCGCTGCTGTAGTGCCCACGGATGAACAACCGGTTACAGGACCTGTGCTCGACAAGTCCATCCTTGACGGTGAAGCAACCATCCGCGAAGAGTCGCTTTTAGGTTACCTCATTTTTGCGTTTATCCTCGGTCTCACTTCGCTCATCACACCCTGCGTTTTCCCGATGGTTCCGATGACGGTTACATTCTTCCTGAGGGATAACCAGTCAAAAAAAGAAGGAATTCGTAAAGCAATCATTTTCGGAATTTCCATCATTTTCATTTATACCCTGGCAGGGACCCTGTTTGCTGTACTCCTTGGCGCCGAGGGCCTTAATGCATTGGCCACACACTGGGCACCGAATCTTTTTGTTTTTGTCGCGTTCATCGTATTTGCTTTATCCTTTTTTGGGTTGTTTGAAATCAATGCTCCGTATCAGTTGGTGAACAAGGCCGACCAACAAGCCGAGAAGGGCGGGTTGATCGGCATATTTTTCATGGCGGCGACATTGGTGTTAGTAAGTTTCTCGTGTACTCTTCCTATTGTGGGCAACGTCGTAGTCCTTGCGGCAGGCGGTCAAATAATAAAGCCTGTGTTGGCCATGTTCTCCTATGCACTCGCATTTTCTATACCCTTCACATTATTTGCCATATTCCCCGAATGGATCAAGGGCATGCCAAAATCTGGTGGCTGGTTAAATGCCGTAAAGGTCACACTAGGATTCCTTGAACTGGCGTTATGTTTGAAATTTTTTAGCATTGCAGATCAAGCCTACCACTGGGGTCTGCTCGACCGCGATGTGAATATTGCGCTGTGGATCGTCATTTTTGGGTTACTGGGATTCTATTTGCTCGGAAAACTTCTGATGAAGGGCGATACTGCGCTGACCTACCTGAGCGTGCCCAGACTCTTATTTGCTACTCTTGTCTTCTCGTTTGTTGTTTACTTGATTCCGGGACTTTGGGGTGCACCCCTGAAAGCATTGGCTGGTTATCTTCCACCGTTATACACGCATGACTTTAATCTCGTTGAAGAGAAAGCAAATAGCAATGCGCTTGCCGGGTGCCAGCCTCCCCGGTACGCCGACTTTCTTCACCTTCCACATGGCCTCTCCGGTTACTTTGAATATGAGCAGGCGTTGGCGTGCGCGCGACAGCAAAAGAAGCCCTTGTTTATTGACTTCACTGGCCACGGCTGTACCAACTGCCGCGAAATGGAGGCTGTTGTCTGGAGTGATCCAAAAGTGCTTGAGCTCCTCCGAAACAAGTTCGTTGTAGTTGCACTCTATGTGGATGACAAAACATTGTTGCCCGAAAAAGATTGGTACGTGTCTGCCCACGATAAAAAGGAGAAAAAGACACTTGGAAAGCAGAATGCAGATTTACAAATCACTCATCTCGAAAATAACGCGCAGCCTTTCTACGTACTCCTTGGTGCCGATGAACGGGTTCTTGCCTGGCCTTATGGATACGACCGAAGTCCAGAGAAGTTTGTTGAGTTCCTTGAACGCGGGGCGACCAAGTACAAGTCCCTTTACCCCTAAATTTGTAGCTTTGCGCGAACTATGATAGTATCGTGACCCGTAAGAAGAAAGTCTTGATTGGATTAGCCGCCCTCATAGGAATTCTGGGCATCAGTTATCCTGTCATTGAACGCGTTTCTCTTTCTTACTACAGCGAAGGGGACTTCCAGCAGGATACCGTCAAGCGCAGGGAAAAGGAAATTGAAAAACCCATCATCCTGTACGGCATGATGGTAAATCACTTGCATGTAGTGGAGGATATTGTGCATCGCGACCAGCGATTTGTTGACTTGCTGGATGGCTACTATGTTTCCCCGAAAGCACGACAGCAACTTCACCTTGTCCCAAAGTCCGTTTTTGATTTTCGACGGATTGCCTCAAACAAAAAATACACGATTGTCGCCAATCATGATTCACTCAAATCCATGCAGGCATTGGTGTATGAGTCCAACCCACTCGACTACTTTGTTTTTCACTTTGGAGATTCATTATTTATTGAAGCGGGACATCACGCCATAACCATTCAAGAGCGAGAAGTTGCAGGTGTCATTGGATCATCACTTGCTGAAACGATTGCGGTACAGGGTATATCTCCTGAGCTCACTAATCGGTTTGTTGACATCTTTGCCTGGCAGATTGATTTCCAGCGGTTGCAGAAGGGAGACAGATTCAAACTTTTTTATGAGGAACAATTGGTTGAGGAAAAATCAATTGGAATTGGAAGAATCCTTGGGATATTTTTTGAACACGCAAACGAGTCGTTGTACGCAATCCCGTTTGATCAAGGGAGCGGCATCGACTATTTTGGTTTTGATGGAAGCAGTTTGCGCAAGGCTTTGCTAAAATACCCCATTGAGTTTACCCGCATTAGTTCCCGCTATAATCCCCGTAGATTCCATCCTATCGCTCGCGTATTTCGAGCCCATCGGGGAACTGATTTTGCAGCCCCCACCGGAACGCCCATTCGCAGCGTTGGAGATGGCGTGGTGCTCGAAGCGCAGTACAATGGAAACAATGGAAATTACGTCAAGATCCGACACAACGACATCTACACTACACAATACTTACATATGTTGAAGATCGTGTCTGGGCTGCATCCGGGAGAGCGGGTCAATCAGGGAGAAACAATCGGATACGTGGGGAGTACCGGGCTTGCAACTGGGCCGCACCTATGTTACCGGTTCTGGAAAAACGGTATCCAGGTGGATGCCCTTCGCGTTAAGCTTCCCCCCTCTCAGCCGATCAAGTCCGAGTTTCTTTCTCTATTTGAGGCTGCCCGGATTCAGATCACGCGTAGGCTTGATCTGATCGCTCTCCCTGAACCACCCACTGTGGTAGCCAGAAACTGAACTTCCTTCTTAACGTTAGTGCAGGTAAATTAGCGGCGGAATGCGCACACTTTTCCTTATCCTTCTTCTTATGGCTCTCGCATGGGTCACAGCTGCACAGAAAGTAGCTGTCGTCCTGAGCGGTGGTGCGGCCAAAGGCCTTGCCCATATCGGCATGCTGAAGGCATTGGAAGAAAATGAAATTCCCATTGATTTTCTTGCCGGGACATCCATGGGGGGAATTGTTGCCGGTTGCTACGCAGCCGGCATGAGTCCTGAACAAATCGAAGAAATGATGCTCACCGAGGATTTGAGTCGCTGGGTGACGGGGCAATTGGAGGAGGGCTACAATTATTATTACAACAAAGACGATATACACCCTTCATTTGTCCGTCTCAACCTTCAGCTCGATTCCACTTTCAATCTAAACCTGAACACCAGCCTGGCCAATGATGTCTCGCTGAACTTTGCTATCGCTGAAAAAATGGCGCAACCGTCGGCGATTGCGCGGGGAAATTTTGATAGTTTGTTTGTTCCCCTCCGCGTTATGGCCTCGGAGATCTTTACACAGCGTGAGGTCATCCTGAAAAAAGGTTCGCTTGGCGATGCGCTTCGAGCAACCCAGACGGTACCCTTTTTCTATACACCGATTCGGATTGATGGGCAATACCTTTTCGACGGAGGTGTCTACAACAATTTTCCGGTCGACGTCGCTGAGAGTGAATTTCATCCAGACGTAATTATCGGATGCAATGTGGCGAGCAAAATCTATGATGAGTACCCAACCAAAGAAGATGACAAACTCATTTCACGATCTCTGCTGTTTATCCTCATGGATAAGTCCAATCCAGGACGAGTACCTGCTTCAGGAATCTACCTTGAACCAAATCTGAAAGGCCTAAGCGGTTTTGATTTTGCGAAAGTGAAGGAGTTGATTGACAGTGGTTACAGAGAAACGATCCGCAGAATGCCGGAAATCAAGAGCAAGATTGCCGTTCGGCGTTCATGTGAAGAAGTTGCGGCACGTCGAAATGCGTTCAACAACCGTACCGTTCCACTGCTTGTTGATAATGTGGTGATCAGTAACCACAATGTGCGTCAGGAAAAATACATCGGCAGGCTATTCCGCAATGGCGAGCGACCCCTCGCCTTCACTGATGTGAAGCGTGGCTACTACAGCCTCGTATCAGACGATTACTTCAAGAATCTTTACCCAAGCTTCACATTCGATTCAGCCTCACAACACTTCAATTTTACACTGGCGAAGCGTCCGCAGAACAACTTTCAGGTTGACTTCGGTGGTGTGATCGCGACCCGAAACATCAGCAATATTTACCTGGGCTTGAACTATTACTATTTCAATCGACTCCTCACTCATGTCAATGCAAATTTCTCAACCGGAAGTTTCTATCAATCCGCGCAACTAAAAGCAAGGCTTGACTTTTCGGGCAAGGCTCGTTTCTTTTTTGAGCCGGAGGCCACGTTTAATAGCTGGAACTATATTGAAGGGAACGATATTATCGTGAAACGAACTGCCTCCACTGTCCTCAAGCGAATTGATCGGCGGGTAGGAGCAAGCCTAGGTCTTCCGGTAGGCCGACAATTCCGACTCTCACTTGAAGGTTCGTACATCAGCAACAATGACGAGTACATTAATAACGATATGCTCACCACGTCTGATACCCTGGACGACTTAACTTTGACTGGCGGACGGTATGGCATTAATCTTTCAACCAACTCGCTCAACCGAAAACAATATGCATCAACCGGAAAAGCATTTTATGCTGGAGTCGATTTCTTTGACTTACGGGAGAATCTTGTACCCGGAACAACCTCAACATTTGCAATGGGAGCTGAGATTGAAAATCAGCGCTCCTGGATTCGAGGTACCTTGATCATGGAACAATATTTCCGTGCCGGAATTTACAGTTCAGGGTATTATTTCCATGCCACATTCTCCAATCAACCCGTATTCAATAATTACGAAGGAACAATCATTAATGCGCCTGGATTTTATCCGATGCAGGATTCGCATACGCTGATCCTGCAGAATTTCCGCTCGTTTAATTTTATTGCTGGCGGTTGGAGAAATGTCTTTTCCTTCCGAAAGCGGCTAGACTTGCGCCTGGAGGGATACCTGTTCAAGCCCCTGGAAACAATCAACCAAGGCCCAAACCAGCAGCCTGTTCTTAACACTGAAATAACGCAAATTTACTTTGCTGGCACCGTTGGGTTGGTCATGCACTCTACGATAGGCCCCATTAGCCTCAGCGTGAATTACTATGATGACAAGAAGACCCAATTGGGGGTTCTGCTGCACATCGGATTCCTGCTATTCAATAAGACATCGGTGGAATAAGCCTGATTTTGAGGCTTTTCGGGACATTGATCCGTCTCTTTTTGATAAATTTTAATTATGTTTAACTCTTTATTACATCCCTACTCCTAGCCTCATGAAGCGAAGTCTACCCTCCCTGATGATCCTCATGCTTTCTTTTTTCCCAGGGCATGGACAAGTTGTTCAATGGGCATCTAAAGTGCTCGAGTTTTCCAGCGAATTGACTCCCGTTCAATACTCCGCACAACAGATATTAGGCAAGCCCAATGTGCTTCCTGCAGCAGGTCAAAACCCAAATGCCTGGACGCCGGATAAACCCAAGAGGCAGGAATTCATTAAAGTTGGTTTTACAACTCCTATGCAAATACGGCAGGTTGCTATTGCCGAATCCTATAATCCGGGTGCCATTTTCAAGGTGCTTGCTTATGATGAGGCCGGAACCGAATACCTGATTCACACCTTGTCTCCTGGGCCATCTCCACAAAAAGGAAGGATGCTAAATGTCATGCTTGAAAAGACACCCTACAAGGTGGCCGCGGTCAAAATTCAGCTTGATGGAGCCGCAGTAATCGACTATTTTTCAATCGATGCGATTTCCATCACGGATGTCAGTATCCCCGTGATAGCCGATATTTCTGTGCTGGAACTAGTGAGTTCTGGATTGCTTGTTGAAGCGCTGGACAAAAATGTAAACAGCGATTATAGCGAATTGAATCCACTCCTTTCTCCCGATGGAAAAACGATGTACTTCTCAAGAAAGAATCACCCGCAGAATGTCGGAGGGGTGAATGACAAGGAGGATATCTGGTACTCCGAATTGGGGGCTGACGGTAAGTGGACGCTGGCTCAAAACATGGGTTCCAATTTTAATAATGTCGGTCCTAATTTTGTCAATGCCGTATCGTCTACCCCTGACGGTCAAACAGTTTTGGTGCTTGGCAATAAATACTTGCCCAACGGAAAAATGGTTGCTGGCGTTTCCGTGAGTAATAATGTCGGCGGCAATTGGACTTCCCCCACACCGATTCAAATTGAAAATGACTACAATTTCAACGAGAAGGCAAATTATTCTCTGGGAAACACACGAAAAACACTGTTGATGTCCGTCGAGCGGGAAGACTCAAGAGGTGGGAGAGATCTTTATGTAAGTTTGTTAAAGGACGATAATACATGGACCGAGCCACTCAATCTCGGCGACGTGATCAATACCGCCAACGAGGAGTCCGCTCCCTATCTAGCTTCAGACGATAAGACGTTATATTTCTCCTCCAATGGATTTAGTGGGTATGGTGGGGCAGACGTTTATATGAGCAAACGGCTCGATGACACTTGGACGAATTGGTCGGAGCCTCAAAACATGGGGTCAGATATTAATTCAGCATTGGATGACTTATTCTTCAATGTCCCGTCAGCGAGTGAATTTGCTTATTACTCCCGCGCCGTCTCCGAAGAGAATGCAGACATTTTCCGTGTGAAGCTCCCCATCTACAAGAGCCCGGATCCTGTGGTTATCGTGAAAGGAAAATTAATTGATGCAAAAACCGGCAAACCAATCAGCGCGAAAATTATTTACGAACGACTGCCTGACGGAAGGGAAATTGGTATAGCCTATTCCAATCCGGAAACAGGAACATACGAAATTCACCTCCCCGGTGGCCAACGCTACGGAGTTCGTGCCGAGGCTCCGGACCACATTTCCACAAATCAAAACCTTGATCTGACGGCCTATACAAAGGACGGCTCGCTTCAAATCGGTGACATCACTTTAGCCCCGATTGAAGTTGCTGTTATTGAGGCCAACACCTCTATAACGCTTAACAACATCTTTTTTGACTTCAGCAAAGCGGTCCTCAAACCGGAATCCTTCCCGGAACTTGATCGCCTAGTCACCTTGATGAACGAACGGGCATCAATGACGGTAGAAATTGCCGGGCATACGGATGCTACGGGCCCGGCAAATTATAATCTCGTTCTTTCCGGGCAACGCGCCAAGGCCGTATCTGGCTATTTAGCAAAAAAAGGGGTTGCTGCTGACCGGATCATCACTGTCTTCTTTGGCGAGACAAAACCGCTTGAAACAAATGACACACCAGAAGGTCGACAGAAAAACAGACGTGTAGAATTCAAGATTATCAAACTTTAGGAATCAATGAAGAAGCATTTCTTGCTGCTGGCCCTTGCTGGCTTGGCCTTTGTTTCCAGGGCTCAGGAAAATGATCAATATATTCATGCTTCTGGAAAAATTATTAACCATGCAACCCAGGAGCCTGTAGTTGCAAGAGTTTCTTACCGAAGCGAACCCTACGGCAACATCGTAGGTGTTATGAATGGGTCTGAATACTCGTTCCCGTTGTTTGGAAATGCGAAGTTTACCGTTACCGCAGAGGCTGTTGGTTTTGCTTCCGCCAAGCATTTGCTTGATCCGGCAACAGCCGTTGATCGAAAGGTTATTCAAGATATAGAAATGGGTAAGCCCGTGGCGGCAATTCCTGTAGATGTGCCAGTGCATCATGTGGGAAAGGTAATCCGGCTTGAGGCCTTAATCTTCCACCAGCGTTCTTCTGTCATCAGTCCGGAGTCTTACCCGGAGTTAAATTCTGTTTCGGATATGATGCATTCGAATCCAAACATGGTCATCCAGCTTGAAGGCCACACGGATACGCGCGGTGATGCCAAACTAAATCTCAAACTTTCTGAGAAACGCGTGGATGCTGTTCGCGACTACCTAATTCGTAGGGGGGTAAGCAAGAACCGTGTTAAGCTGAAGGCATTCGGTGGTTCCAAGCCACTGAGTACAGAGAATACAGAGGAAGCGCATAAACTCAACCGCCGGGTTGAAGCCCGCATTATTGAAAACTAATTCCTAGTTAGAGGCCAGGGCACCGGCCTTAGCAATGAAAACGGCCTTCAGGTGAGTCAAGCAATCTCGTTTGACTTGTTCCGATATTTCGCGCTCCATGAGCGTCCGGACAAGAATATCTCCCAGTTCTTCACACCGAGCTGTTGGGTAATGTGAGTAGGCGTCCTCCAGGGAGATAGCGCACTCCAGCCAATCTCCCCGATTATATTCTTTTACGGCCTGATTGTAGATAAGCAATCCGGACAAGTTATTGGTAGGCACCTTTTGATAAAGACTAAAGGAATAGCTGTACTGTACCTTTCCCCCCTTTCGTGGTACAAGAAAATTCTTGCTATAGTCCTCCGTACGCTTGGCTATAATTTCCGGGTCCGTAACAAACCCCGCTAAACGATCCGTTGTCTCCAGCATCACCTTTCCTTTTGATGTCTTGACAAGGATAAAAATATGATAATTGGTTTCGATTACCTCAAAGTCATAATTCATTTCCGTAAGCAGGTGGCTGAAAAGCGCTGTAGCCGTCAGACAGTCAAATTTCCCTGCGCTGAACAATTCATCAAAATTTGAATAGGCCTCATACTTAATCAAGAATGTCTCTTGGGCACGATGAAACATTCGTTGAAGTGTCTTTTGGCTGGCGGAGCCGTCTGAACGAAATTTCCCAAGGAATGACTGAACCCGCACATTGGCATTCTCCTTTTGATCCGGGGTGGCATTGGCTGTACTAAGCAATTCATTCAGCGTAGGCTGCCCGTAGGCCTCGATAGCGCAGGAAAGCAAAATCTGCAGAATGATTGTATTGGCCCCTTTCATAACAATTAGGTAATAAAACTAACAAATTCTTAACATACAGGCAATAGGCGTAACATAGGCTTAACATTAGGCCGTTCTTTCCAATTGGCCTATTTTTAGGGCTTAGCAGCCTAAATCATGGGAGTTGACCCAATATTCCACTCTGAAGCCACGCTTAAGGAACATTTTGAGAATCTGAAGGCCAAGATCCTTGAGTTGAGAATTGAGCCGCTTGAGTCCCGAAAAAAGAGACTACGAAGCCTGGAGTCCTGGATCCACACTAATCGGGAACGGATTAAGTTGGCAGTTCATGCAGACTACCGGAAACCGCTCCTCGAGGTAGACACGACAGAAATTTATCCCGTATTAACCGAATTAAGGCACGCATTACGAAACCTGGATCGTTGGGCGGCGCCAAAAAAAATCGATGCAACAGTTTCCTACTTGGGCACCCGATCGGAAATTCAAATGGAACCCAAAGGCACTTGCCTGATTATTGCACCCTGGAATTTCCCTTTCAACCTGTGCGTAGGTCCCTTGGTGTCTTGTCTTGCCGCTGGAAACAACGTCATCATCAAACCTTCAGAGTTGACACCACACACATCCCGGCTTATTCTCGAGATGGTCCAGGAGAGTTTCAGCGATGATATCGCGTTCGTTGTGGAGGGTGGTGCTGACATTTCACAAAAGCTTCTGGCGCTTCCCTTCGATCACATTTTTTTTACGGGCAGTACTGCCGTTGGCAAGCTCGTGATGCAGGCTGCCTCCAGGCACCTTTCCTCTGTTACCCTTGAACTAGGCGGGAAAAGTCCAACCGTGATTGACGCCTCCGCAAACCTGAGCGATGCAGCCAAACGAATTGCCTTTGGCAAATTCATGAACAATGGGCAAACCTGCATTGCACCAGATTACATACTTGTTGAAGAGCGGGTCAAAGAGAAATTTCTGGATCAGCTAAAGAAGGAAATACAACAGACTTTCGGAGACGGCCAAGACATTAGTGAAGTATCCTCCAGTTATTCCCGGCTGGCTACGGCACGGCAATTCAGTCGCGTTTCTGCGCTACTAAACGATGCACGAGAGCGTGGAGCGACAATTTCTCAACTCGGGGGATCCAATGAAGCTGAGAATTTCATAAGCCCGGTAATTATCACCAACATACCCAAAGATGCATTAGTGTGGGACGAGGAAATATTTGGCCCTGTCCTTCCAGTGGCGACATTCACTTCACCCGAAGAAGTGGTTGCGACAATCAACGGGCGGCCAAAACCCTTGGCATTATACATTTTTAGTCAGCGAAAGGATTTTCAGAAATACATTCTTAGCCATACAACGTCCGGAACGGTTTGCATCAATGAGTGTGTACTTCAATTCTCACATCCAAACCTACCCTTCGGTGGCGTCAATCAAAGTGGGATTGGCAAGTCTCATGGACAATATGGCTTTGTTGCATTTTCCAATGAGAAATCTGTATTACGTCAGAAAAGCGGATGGGCGGCACCGTATTTGTTATACCCTCCCTATACGAAGGGGATGAAGAAAATCGTTGATGTATTGTTGAAGTGGTTTTAGTCGCGCTCCTTGCGGATTTCGTAATTTCGCCCCACAGAGAAATCTTTTTATATGAAAATCGTCAAAAAGATACTTATTGGATTCGGCATCCTACTGATCCTCTTGATCACCGCGGCCGCAATTCTGCCCGTCGTCTTCAAGGATGATATTAAGGCTGCCATTGACCGGGGAATCGCCAAAAGTGTAAATGCCGATGTTGTCTTTGATGTCAACAATTTTAGTCTCACCATTTTTCGCAATTTTCCAAACATCACTGCTCAAATTAAGGAACTGGGTGTTTTTAACCGAGCTCCGTTTGAAGGACAACATTTGTTTGTTGTTGATCAACTTGATGTGGAGATCAATTTGTCAGATGTTCTCTTTGGTAGCACGCTGCGGCTAAAAGGAATAACACTCATTAATCCCCAGATCAACGTTTCTGTTCTCGCTGACGGCCGCGCGAACTATGATATTGCTATTCCTTCCACAGACACGGTTACATCCGCGTCAACGTCATCCGATTTTTCCTTTGGAATTGATCATTGGGAAATCGTGAATGGCACACTCATTTACGACGATGCTTCTATCCCCTATTTTCTTTCACTCAAGGGGCTCCAGCATTCAGGAAGCGGTGACTTTACGCAGGAGGTCTTTGACTTACGTACACACACACGTGCCGATTCTGTCTCCACATCAATGGGAACGATGCAGTTTCTCAACAACAAACGTGCTGAAGTTGATGCCATCATCTCGATTAGTGATAATTTTTCCACGTTTACATTCAGAGAAAATACCGCCAAAATCAATGACTTCGGCCTTAGTTTCGACGGATGGGTGAAGATGATTCCCTCCGGCTACAGCATGGACATTAAATTTAAGAGCCCGGCCAACTCATTTAAGAGCTTGCTCTCGCTCGTCCCCGGGATCTATACTAAAGACTTCAAGACCATTGACACCAAGGGTGAACTATCCTTCGCCGGGCTTGTAAAAGGAACATACACTGAAAGACAACTGCCTGCCTTCGAGGTAAACCTGTTGGTAAAGGATGCAATGTTCAAGTACCCCGATTTGCCAACAGCCATTAACAATATCAATATGGATCTCCTGATTGATAATACGGATGGAATAATTGACCATACGGTGGTTAATCTAAAAAAACTCCATTTGGACTTCGGATCCAATCCAGTGGATGCCAGAATCTTAATAGAGAACCTGAAGAATTACCGGATGGATGCTGCAGTGGCCGCAAAACTGAATCTTGGTGAGTTAGGCAAAATGTTCCCTATGGAAGGAATGGAAATGCGGGGCGAATATTCCGTCAACGCAACAGCAAAGGGTGTATATGACAGCCTCCGCAAAATCATACCCGCTGTGGATGCTACCATGACCCTGGCCAACGGGTATGTGAAGTCTTCAAAGTTTCCGCTGCCCCTTCAAGATCTGAACATGTATGTCTCGATCAAGAATACCTCTGGAAAAATGGCCGAAACGCTCATTGCAGTAAATCACTTCACCCTGCTGCTGGATGGGGAAAAACTCAACGCTACGATGAAGCTCCAAAACCTCGATGACTATACCTGGGACATAAAGGCGAACGGTTCCGTGGACCTGGAAAAAATCACCAAGGTTTTTCCGCTGGAAGGAATGGCATTGGCCGGCAAGGTTCTGGCAAACATAGAAACGAAGGGGAAAATGTCAGATGTAACCGCTAAGCGGTACGATAAGCTTCCCACCAGTGGAAGTGCCTCAGTTCG
>JANNAZ010000320.1:0-5562 GCA_031384895.1 Cyclobacteriaceae bacterium
CGCAGGAAAGATTTTAGACGTAAATGAGGCGTCAATAAAAGTTACTGGTGTTCCCCGGGAAAAGTTGATCGACACGGATTTTTCCAATTACTTTACAGAACCCAAAAAAGCACAGGAAGGTTATCGTCAGGTTTTTGAAAAGGGTTTTGTGGCAGATTATCCGCTAACCATAAAACATAAGAACGGCCATCTTACAGATGTGTTATACAATGCTTCTGTTTATAAAGATGAGAACGGGGTTGTTCTGGGAGTTTTTGCAGCAGCCCGGGATGTTACAGAACAAAAATGGGCAAAAGATTTACGAATTGCTAACAAGGAGCTTGCCTTTCAAAATGAGGAGAAAGGCAAGAGGGCTGCCGAACTGACCATCGCCAACGAGGAGCTTGCTTTTCAAAACGAAGAGAAGGGGAAGCGGGCTGCTGAATTACTTATTGCCAACAAAGAACTTATTTACCAAGGCAAAGAGAAAGAGAAAAGGGCAGCTGAATTATTCATTGCCTATGAGGAACTTGCCTTTCAAAACGAGGAGAAAACCAAACGGGAAGCACAGGCCAGGATAGCAAACTATGCCCGAAGCCTGATTGAAGCCAGTCTGGATCCCCTGTTTACCATTAGTCCGGAAGGAAAAATCACGGACATGAACGATGCTTCGGTTAACATCACCGGCATTTCCCGTGAGGAATTAATTGGAACTGATTTTTTTGACTATTTCACTGAACCGAAAAAAGCACGGGAGGGGTATCAACAGGTTTTTGCCAAAGGCTTTGTGGCCGATTATCCGCTGACCATCAGGGATAGCAAATTAACTGATGTATTATTTAACGGTTCCATTTATAAAGATGATCAGGGTAATGTTTTGGGCATCGTAGTGGTCGCGAGGGACATAACAGATCAAAAGAAGAGTGAGAAAGAATTGATCGAAGCAAAAATTGCCGCTGAGTTGGCAACTAAAATTGCGGAAGAGGCCAAATACAAAGCCGAAAGCGCGACGCGTATTGCGGAGGATGCCGTGAAAGCGAAGCAGCAGTTTTTGTCCAACATGAGTCACGAAATCCGCACGCCCATGAATGCGATCATCGGATTTACCAAAGTGGTGTTGAAAACAGACCTGACCGCAAAACAGCAAGAATATCTAACCGCCATTAAATTAAGTGGTGATGCATTGATCGTGCTGATCAATGATATACTCGATCTGGCAAAAGTGGATGCCGGAAAAATGACCTTTGAACAAATCCCTTTTAAACTGAAATCGTCCATCGCTTCCATGCTTCATCTGTTTGAGGCCAAAATCCAGGAAAAGAACCTGGAATTGGTTAAAGACTATGACAGACAAATTCCAGAAGTATTGGTTGGCGACCCGGTGCGACTGCATCAGGTCATATTAAACCTGGTGAGCAATGCGGTAAAATTCACCACCGCTGGGAGAATCACGATGAGTGTTCGTTTGCTGAATGAAGATGAGGAGAAAGTAACCATTGAATTTGCGGTTAAAGACACCGGCATTGGAATTGCAGAAAACAAAATTGAAAGGATATTTGAAAACTTTCAGCAGGCATCCAGCGGAACCTCAAGGCTTTATGGGGGAACGGGATTAGGGCTTGCCATTGTCAAGCAATTGATAGAACCACAAGGGGGCCGCATCCAGGTGACGAGTAAAATTGACGAAGGATCCGTGTTTAGCTTCATGCTCCCTTTCGGGAAAACGAAAGAAAAAGCTTATCCAGAACCGGAAATTTCAGAATGGAGTGCGGAAACAAGAAACATCAAAGTGTTGGTGGTGGAAGACATGGCCCTCAATCAATTATTGATGAAGACCCTGTTGGATGACTTTGGGTTTGAGCGCGATATCGCCACAAATGGAAAAATAGCCATCGAGAAACTTCAGACTAAATCATACGATATTATTCTGATGGACCTTCAGATGCCCGAAATGAACGGATTCGAGGCCACTGAATACATCCGCAATAAATTGAATTCCAGGATTCCCATTATTGCACTCACGGCCGATGTAACCACGGTCGATTTGGCCAAATGCAGGGCTGTAGGAATGAATGACTACATCGCAAAGCCCGTCGACGAAAGACTGCTCTACAGTAAGATAGTTGCGTTGGTAAAGAAACCCGAACCTGCCAGGGAGCTGAAAGAAACCGAGGGCAAAAAATCCCTTAAGTCAAAATGTATCGATCTGGAATACTTGATTCATCATACCAAATCGAATTCGAAATTGATGATGGAGATGATATCCATTTACCTGGAGCAGACTCCAACTTTGGTTAGTGTAATGAAACAAAGTTTTAAGGACAAAGATTGGAAAACGCTCCATTCGGCTGTACATAAAATGGTTCCCTCCTTTTCCATCATGGGCATCAGTTCAGACTTTGAAAGCATGGCGAAAAAAATTCAGGAATACGCTTCCACGCAACAACAATCAGATGGAATACAGGATATGGTCTTGAAGATTGAAACGGTCTGTGCGCAAGCTTGCCTGGAATTAGAAGAAGAACTTAACAGGATAAAAAACATGAACTCATGAATAACAAAGCGAAAATAAAATTGTTTTTAGTCGATGATGATCCGTTGTTTTTGAAATCGCTTGAAATCGAGTTTCTTCAAAATGCCGACTTTGCCATTGAAACATTTGCCACCGGTGAGCTCTGCATTAACAATTTATCTCATACTCCCGATGTGATTATTTTGGATTATCATCTGGATGGGATCGATAAAAACGCGATGAACGGGCTAGAGACATTAGATAAGATAAAATCGATCAATCCTGACATTCCCGTGGTGATGCTCTCCTCCCAGGATAAAATTGAGGTGGCAATCAACTGCATGCACCACCGGGCATTTGATTATGTGGTAAAAAGCGAGACCGCCTTTGTTCGCTTACGGAAAATCATCTCTACGATTTTCCGCTACACAAAAATGGAAAAGGAATTGAATTGGTATATGGAAAGGGCGTAACCTGCACTTTCCAAACACGGATCCCAAGCCGTGAACTATGCAACAATGACCCCCAAGCGTGTAACACCCCGTTGCGCATAGGTTCTCACCTTTGTCCTGTCAATGATTTAAAGGCGCGCAACTTTGCAGCTTGAAACCTAATTCAGGACAACCCTTCGGGGAGCTCTAAAAAAAATAACAATGAAAACAAAAATGCTAATGTCGGTTCTTGCTTTTGCATGCGCCGTCCTGGTTGTGGGTTGTAAAAACGATGATCCAAACCCTACCCCCATCAATTCCACAGTAACCTCTACGGGTCCCTCCAACAACGCGACGGGCATAGCCAGAAACGACAAGTTGACGGTTACTTTCAGTGGCGCCATGGATGCCTCTACGATCACCTCATCTACATTCCTGGTTAAGCAGGGAGCGACTGCAGTAGCCGGCATGGTGACCTACGCTGGAACAATAGCTACTTTCACGCCTAACATAGCAATGTCAGCAGGATTGCTTTATACGGCCACCCTTACAACGGGTGTAAAAAACGCGGCCGGTACACCGCTTTCTTCAAACTTTGTGTGGAGTTTTACTACCGGAGGATCTGCATCAACGCTTGCGGCTGTCAATCTGGGCGGAGCTGGTAATTATGTGATCCTGGCCAAAACAGCCATTAATAACATCGCTACCTCAGCAGTAACTGGTGACCTGGCTTTAAGCCCGGCCGCCACTTCTTACATCACTGGATTTGCATTGGTCAACGCAACAGGCTTTGCCACTTCGGCGCAAGTGACTGGAAAGTTATATGCAGCAGATATGGCTGATCCTACGCCCATTACCCTGACTACCGCTGTCAACAATATGATAACCGCCTACAATGATGCAGCCGGTCGCCCTTCACCTGATTTTACGGAATTAGCATCAGGAAGCATTGGTGGGAAAACGCTTACTGCCGGGCTTTACAAATGGACCAATTCTGTTAACATGGCTTCAAATGTGACAATCTCAGGCAGTGCAACCGACGTTTGGATCTTCCAAATTGCTGGAAACATGACCATGGCTTCAGCCGTTCAGATAACACTGGCTGGTGGTGCGCAGGCTAAAAACATTTTCTGGCAGGTAGCCGGTGCGACTACGCTCGGCACAACTTCCCACATGGAAGGGAATATTCTTTGCATGACTGGAATCACGTTTCAAACTGCGGCTTCCATAAACGGAAGAGCATTGGCCCAGACTGCAGTCGTTCTTGACGGCAATGTGGCTGTAAAGCCCCTTTAACCTAAACCAATCACTTTATCGAAGACCGCCCTAACTGGGTGGTCTTTTTTTGTTAGTTAACCGATTGGATGACTTATCCTTTTCGATGGATCTGGCCATCGGCTATTAGCAAGTAACCAGTTGTGCAATTGAGGGGAGCAGTTTAACATTCAACGAGAACCTCCAAGACCGATAACCAACGGCATGAGCTAAATGGTAAATAGTATGTAGTGTTTAGCTTTTGGCTATTAGCTTAGTCAGGAGTTAGGAGTCAGGAGCAGAAATGAGGTAGTAAGAAGCAAGTGGTCAGTGGCCAATTAATAATTAAACCATTCAATAATTACTTATCTGCGGTTACGCTTAGCAAGACCACGAGGGTATCTGCCAGGCTAAAGCTATTGCCGCCTACGTTGAAATCCCGGCGATTCAACTGAAATTCTCCTGTGAAGACGGGAACTCCATTGACGAGCGAATAGGTAAACGGAAAGGTAATCTCCTTTGTAGTCGCCTTGATCGTCAGGTTGCCTTTGAAAATAAACTCCCCAGCTTTCGCTGAGTTAGTTATGGAGGTAGAGACAACCCGGATACGCGGATAAGTTAATACATTAAGATACTCCTCTTTTTTCAGGTGCTTATTACGTAGGCCATTGTTGGTATCTACCGAGTTGGCATCGACGGATACATCAAACTTTGAAATTGAAGGGTGCAGTGGATCAAAATCAATTGTGCCTGTCAGACCCTTGAATGTGCCCTCTACCGTGCTGCCAAAATTCTTGATCTTGAACTGGACGCTCGACTTTGTCTCGGAAGGGCTTAGAGATTGCCCAATCGCAATAGGTCCCGTCGAAGCAATGAGGAGAAGGAGAGAGAATAATTGGAAGAGACGGGGTTTCATGCGGTACAAATATAGGGTATATGGGGAGTGAAGGTGTCGGCGCGGTGACAGAGGGGGTTGATAGGTGTTCGGTATCTAGGTATTAGGTGTTCGGTATTAGGTGTTGGGTGTCCGAAGGCATAATTTAACCGCAGAGGCGGAGAGACGCAGAGGCATTCGGAGCTAACCCAAGACAATGCCGGAAATACAATTATTTTATGGCGCGAAACCCAAAACAACCTTCCATTTCGCTTGTTAGTAATAGTATGGAAACCAAGAAAAAATCCTCCCGCCAGCCCAAAAGCGCTGGAAAAGACAAAATCGCCCAGGCCTATCGCCAGTCCGTACTGACAGAAGGCAAGAAACCATCCTCGGTATTCACATTCTGCCAGTCGATCGGCATAACCGAAGATGAGTTTTATAAACAATACGGTTCATTCGAAGCCATCGATAAGGAGATTTGGAAAGGGTACCTGAAGACGGCAGCCGGC
>JANNAZ010000340.1:0-7448 GCA_031384895.1 Cyclobacteriaceae bacterium
GCTCTGTGTTGCCCGGACTTTCCTCCCCGACATAAGTCGGGGCGATAGGACAGCCTGCGGGGCAAAGGTACAAGAATCTAAGATAAGTCTCGAGGGAGGGCTGTATGCAGCCGGGTGGTCACAGAACGAGTTAGTTCAGTGAATATCCGTTCCTGAAATTTTCATTTCATACTGATCGGCAAGATTGGCTACCTCTTGCAGCATTTCCTTGATGTCTTCTTCATTGACGCCAGACAGGGAAGACACCGCCTCTACCTGGAGGTAGTTCTCGCTGATCATGAACCGGCAATAGTTGAAAAAGGCTGTCTGCTCCAGAAGCATCTTGAAATCAACAGCCTCACTCATCGGACAAACCTTTGAGGTGAAGATAATTACCTTCCGGTTGTACAGGCTGCTTTGCTTGACGGTTCCCATTACAGTTTGAAAACGATTGCCTGACACGGGCACGATGATGACAGAAAGTGTCTTTGTGTACTCAATATACTGCCCACGAATTTCGTCGGCGTATCGTTTCATGAAGGCGGTTAAATCCATTGTGTGAGGGTAAAATCCACGTTGAAATTAGACAATTCCTATCAATTCAAAAACGCTAAAAGTATATTGGATGGAATCGAATTCCTTGGGACGAAATTTCCAGCGCGGGAGCGGGCATCTTGATGATGTTTGGAATGTATAGCAACGCCTTCAGGAGAGGCGAGGAGGTCTTGACATGGGCGAAGTTGACATCCAAGGAAATGAAATATCGCCGTTGTGGATCAAAATTCATGACTTCGTTTTCATGAATCCGCCCGAAGATCATGCCATCTGCACCCACACCTACCGCCAGGTTTAGCCATTTTGGGAGGGCGAGCCGGGGCACATGAAAGCTGTACCAGAAGGTCTGCCCGTTGTAATCTTTGAGAACTTCCTGAAAGAACCCGTTGCCCAGGAGGTCCGGTCTCAAGGGTGCAAAGGAGGTTGGATGGAAAGAGAACTTTGGCCACACACGGATTCGTTTCCAAATCATCTGCTGTCCAAGGAAGCAAGTGGCCCCAAGTCCATTCGCAATCAGATCATACAGAGAGGCGCCATAAGCCAGTGAGAATCCATCCGCTATTTCAACCCCCGATACAAAAAGGAAACCGAGCCCTGCTCCGGCCCGCGCTGAATTGTCGTCGGTTAGTTTCGCCCAGCGCATGAGTCGGGTGGCAAGCGCACTTACCTGGAATGTCCAAAAGAAGTGAGCCACTTTGTCCATTTGCTTCCATTCCCCGAGGTCATCAAACAGGTGGAAGGACGATATCCATTGTGGCGAATACCAGGCATATCCGAGCCCGATCATCAGGGTCGCATATACACCAGATGAGAACAGCAGGACCCACCGAACGCGGCGCCTTCTTTCTGCATCTTCCGGGGGTATCAGCTTCATGAAGGATCCTTTTATTTGTTGCCTTTGGGATCTTCCGAGTCGGCCAGAGAGGGATTGAGTTCCAGTTCGCGCCTGCGCCGTTCTCTCGCTGATCGCAGCAAGTCTCTGAATTCATTGAAGTTCTCGGTGTACAGTAAACTGGTTCCAGTTGTTACGGCTGCCGTTTGTGTATTGAGTGAGCTCTGGAGCTGATTCACGTTTGATCTACTATACATCTTCACTTTGAATTTTCCGTCGGGCGTTAACAAATAATCTACGGTCCAGTCACCCGCGATGGTGGCCAGATCGGAGCGGTTCGTTTGGTTGCCTCCAAAACTTCCATCTTTGCTTACGCGCAGACGGCCTCCAAGAAACGAATAGGATAGGCGCAACTGAAACGTGTTAAACGCCTCTTGATCGAGTGTTCCAAGATCCAGATCAATCTCAAGATTTTGATCCACCTGGCTGAGCCAGTAGCTTAGTTGGTTTGAAAGGAGTTCGCTAACGCTATTGTAAATATTACTGCTGGCGCTTGTTACAAAAGCATTGGGAGGCGAAAGCTTCCTCAGGATAATCAAGCTAAAGACCTGGAGTTTTAGTTCCTGTTCATCGAGTTTGCTTTTAAATGCCTCGAATTCAAATCGCATTCGAACTGATTTTCCATCGGCGGTGATCACATTGTCTGGAAGATCTTTGGCGGCGAGGTCAAAGGTAAGTTGAGGCGACAGCATAAGCCCCTCTAGTTTCAGTAGTACTTCTACAGGGTACTTTCGGCGAATGCTGGGATCATTGACAACGGATTGATCTTGCAGTACAGGGGCCATAGAGGTCAATTGCCGATAGCTGGCAGTAATGTTTAAATTTCCTTCGTACGGGTCTCCATACCAGGTGATGTTGCTGCCTGGTTTGATTTGGAATTCCTTGTTAATGATATCGTAAAGTGTAAAGTTATAGGCCCCTTCGGTGAAGTCGACTCGACCAAACATGTTGAATTCTCCTTTCGTGTCAACCTGGAGACGCAGGCCTCCTCGTCCGCGCCCACGGATTATGTCGCCCGATTTGATATCGAAGATAATCTCGGTGTAGGCATCGGGGGTCACATCGATATTCAAGTCAAGAGTGAGTCCGGAAAGTTCACGCTTGCGCGACGCCTGCTTTTTCGGAGTTTTCATGGTTTGGGAAAACGAAACGAATTGGATGAACTCCTTTTTTTCTTGGGATGAGCTGCCGCCCAGGGGCAGCGCGAGGCGCGTGTTCTTATTGGTTGTGGCCGTTGCCGAAATCTTAAGATTGCTGATAGGCCCCAGAATATTCAAGACACCGGTTCCGAATGCCTGACCATAGAACAGCTCATTATCCTTCAGGTTCGTGTTCAGCAGGTGAAAATTTGCGAAGGTAGCATCCACGTTTACCGCCATGCGGGAGAAATTTTGATGCGTGATTTGTCCCTGTAGTTTTGCTGTATTCTTGAAAATGTCTGTGAGCGTGAACCCCTTAAACTGGATCTGGTCAGGGATCATGCCCACTGTGCCTGTCACGCGGTAAAGCGTCTTGAGGTAATTGATCATGACTTGGCCGTTTTCTACCCGCGATTCCCCCGTGATTTGCGGATGGCCAAAGGTCCCGGTAATGTCGTATTCGCCGGTTATTGTCCCATCCAACTGAGAGAAGAGATCCCTGACCACCGGTTCGATGAGCCGAAGGTTTGCTTTATCAAGGATTGCCTTGGCTCGAAGCGGGCTAGTTGCGTCTTGGGGATCATAATAGCCCTCAACATCTACGATTCGGTTATTTAGCCGATCAATAGTCAAATTGATGTTGAAAAACCCGGTTACGGGATCCAAGGTGTTGTTGCCTTGCACTTCACCGACCAGGAACTTGTTGATCACAAGGGAGTCTACTTCAAGGACATTCTCGATAAAGAGATCGTCATAGATATCTTTTTGGATAATCTCGGCGTTCAGCCGCCCGCCGAATTTTTCGGTGCTGATGGAGTTTAATATGGACAGATTAAGGTCTCTAATGTCGATGGTTAGGGTTTTAGTCGAGTCTTTAGAGATTTGTCCATCGATTTTTATTGATTCATTCTCGTGGAAGAATCCAACATGGTGAAGGTTCCACTCTGGCCCATTCACCAACGTATAATTCTGGCCGTGAGTCTCCCAGTCTTCTCCCAAGAGGCGGAGGGTGGATGGCAGCAATTTGATCTTGGTGCTGTCCTCCAGAAAATCAATTTCCGCTTTCAGCCGTGCGAGGTTATCAAATCCCACTTGTTCGGCATCCAGACTCACGTCGATGTGATCCAGGTTCCAAATGCCCTCGACGAATAGGTTGCGGGTGGTTACCTTCTGACTCAATACTTGGCGATCTGAGGTTATGGTAAGTTGGGCAAGTACCTGCGTACTATCCCGTATCTTCGATCCGTTGAATTCTACTTCATTGTTTAGGAATGACTTGCCCGCATAAACAATGCTGTCAAGATGTGAGAAGACGTGAAGTCGGGATAACGTACTGTTAGAAAATTCTCCCTGAATGCTCGTTTCAGGGGAAACAAACAAGTCGACATCCAAGGTGCTCAACAGCGTATTTGCATCGTGTACAATCACATTGATCTTCGCTTTATAAGTTTGTTCTGTGTGCGCCTTCGCATCGTAGTACGCCTTTATTGCCACGGGATCGTTGCGAAGATTCAGCAGAAATTCATTCACAAGCTTTGGAATATCATTGAACAGGGTTGAGTAGTAAAAATTTCCTGTCAGGGAAAGGTCGGCCACAGAGCTGCGAAGCGTCAGTTCCCGTCCGTCTGCGTGGGCTTCCGATATCAGATGAACAGAATCCAAAAGCAGAGATTCATCGTCAATCTGCAGGGTAGTTTTTTTGAACAAGGCACTTCCGATAATTGAATCGAGTTCCAGCCCCCGGCTGTTGATATCGACGTAGGACTGGAGAAATATTTTGTGGTTGGTGAGCTTCAGGTTGTGCAGAAGGGCGGTATCCAACCGAGCTTTGATGTTGATCAGGTCCCGGCTTTCCCGCAGGTCGATAGAGCCGTCCATACTAAACTGGAGGTTCGGATCGTCGATGGTGAGGCTACCCTGGAAGAACTCGTTGGCGAAGCGTGCGTTCGAGCGGATATTGACGTAGTTGTATGACCGCAGGCCGATGCTGGCGATTTCCCCTTTCAGAATGAAGTCAGCATTCTGTTTGGTAAATCCCTTGCCGTTGATATTTCCCTTCAGGTTTACCTCTTGAAAGTTGACCGTGTCATTTAGGAACTGGCCAAGATGAAAATCAGTTAATGAAAGGTTTCCCCGGTAGGAGGATTGTGAGATATTCCCTTCGCTGATTTTGTAGTTGATATCCGATGTAATACGTCCGAGGCGTGTAATGAAATCACCATCGGCAACAAAGTCATTTGTGAAGCCAAGGAAATTTCCTTTCAGTTGAAGCTTGCCCAGTGGGATAAGTGAACTATTCACGTACTCCGGAAAAAGAAAAGCAAGGTCAGTACCATATGCGACCGATGGGTTGAGCCGCGCATTGATAAATGTTTCCGGGATGGAAGGCAAGCCATCCATTTCCAAGCTCCCTGAAATGGTCGTGGAGCCAATGGCCACTTGCATTGGACGGAATGCGAATCGGCTCACTTTTCCCCGGAAGTGCCCGTTGAGTGTTATGGTTTTCTTCCACGTTTCAAGGCCACGGGCGAAATAGGATATGTCTTCTGGATGCAGTTGGGTATTGCGCAATCGCGCGTCGATGGTTACCCGTTGATTAAAATCACTGAGATCGCGCTGGCTGTTGTACTTAAAGATGATTGTGTCGGACACGTGACTTTGGTTGACCGTGAGGTTGAGCCCCAGGAATTCCATCGACTTCTGACTGATTCGAAAGAACGTTTGGAAGTTGGACACGGTGAGGCTGGTCTTCGCTTCCTTGATGCGAAGGGAGGTGAGGTTGAATTCAATGGTGTCGCCAATGATTTTGAAATTATTCAAATTGCCATCGTCAAGGGCCAACCGGAAGTGACTTGGGTCGAAGCCGAGGGCAATTGAATCTGAATCGGTTTGATTTAGGGAGAACCCGGTTTGCTCAATAAGTACTTCAGCGATAGTAATTTTGGCGCCCCCGCCGCCACTACTCTTTCCCGACGACAACTGGCGATTGATTTCAGCAATGAATACATCAATATTAAGTTCCTTGGTTGAGTCGGATGTAGGGATGGTGACCAGGTTTACACCTCCTTCTTGTAAGGACACGGCATCCAGGTAGATATTCTTCTTTTGGTATACACTACTGATCCGGAAGTTGACAAAGAGCCGACCCGCTTCAATAAGGGTATTCTTCTGCGGATCGGTTATTTTCAGGTTGGTAATTTCCAGCCTGTCATACCACAGCAGGTAAAACCTGTCATACTCAACGGTGAACCCCGAAAGTTTGGAAAATCGGTCAGTGATTTGGCTGAGGAGGGCCTTCTGAACAGCCGGAATCTGAAGGACCCCGAACCCAACTACAAAAAAAACCAAGGTTCCATAAAGACTGTAGAGGAGGATCCGCTTCAGTCTTTGCAGAATCTTAATTTTGATAACTTGCCAAATCATTTAGATCAATATGCGGCCAACGATCCTTGCCATTGAATCCTCGTGTGACGAGACGTCCGCGTCCGTGATAAGGAATGGCAAGGTACTCAATAATATTATAGCCTCGCAAAATGAGCACCACAAATACGGGGGTGTTGTCCCCGAATTAGCATCGCGGGCCCACCAGCGTCAGATCGTTGATGTGGTCGACGAATCCATGCGATCGGCGGGAGTTACGCCAGCTGATCTGGACGCAGTAGCATTTACCCGCGGCCCGGGATTGATGGGTTCCTTGTTGGTTGGCGGATCCTTTGCCAAAGGGCTCGCGTGGGCGGCAGGAATTCCGCTTATTGACGTGAACCACATGCAGGCACATATTCTGGCGCATTTCATTGATGATCCGATGCCTTCCTTTCCCTTCTTATGCCTTACTGTCAGTGGAGGACATACGCAACTTGTTGTGGTGACCGATTACCTTCAGATGAGGATAATCGGGGAGACCCAGGACGATGCGGCCGGAGAGGCATTCGACAAGGCAGCAAAAATTCTAGGAATGCCCTATCCGGGCGGGCCACTCATTGACAGGTACGCACGCGAAGGCAATTCAGCGCGATTCAAATTTCCCAGCACGGACATGCCGGGTCTCGATTTTTCATTCAGCGGAATCAAGACAGCCTTCTTGTATTTTATCCGGGACCAAACAGCCATCGATTCTACCTTTGTGGAAAAAAACTTGAATGATATTTGCGCAAGCCTGCAGCACAAATTGGTACAGATGTTGGTCGACCGGCTGGAACAAGCCAGCGCACAAACAGGTATCCGGGAGATCGCAATCGCCGGTGGTGTCTCCGCAAATTCAGGGTTGCGAAAGGAACTTCTCGAACGCGCTGAAAGGCTCGGATGGACAACCTATATTCCGGAGTTCCAATACTGCACAGACAATGCGGCAATGATTGCCATCGCGGCACATTTCAAATTTCTTCAGGGCGCCTTTGCGCCGCCAGATATTTCGCCGGTTCCCAATCTTCACATGAACGACTAGACGGATGAAGCAGTTGTTTGTCAAAGGAGATCAGAAGGTCTACCGAAAAATTATCACGGACGAAGACCATGCAATTTTTCTCGGTGAACGGTTGCATGCGGTTTACTCTACCTTTGCTCTAGGGCGGGACTTTGAATGGTCATCCCGGTTGTTTTTTATAGACATGTTGGAAGGGGATGAAGAGGGAGTTGGAACATTTCTGCAGATCAACCACAAAGCTCCGGCATTTTCAGGGGAGGAAGTGATGATTACAGCCACGGTGGACAAGTCGGAGGGTAACGAATTGATCTGCACGATTACTGCGATGGTAAACGGACGACTGATTGCCGAGGGAATGACAGGACAGAAAATGTTAAAAAAGGCAAGATTGAAAGCACTATTTACAAAGCCCTAAGATGGCAACGGATCGATTTTCGAAGACTGTAAACATACGGAACCG
>JANNAZ010000405.1:0-4179 GCA_031384895.1 Cyclobacteriaceae bacterium
CTCTGATGGTACCACATAGCTGCATAGATTACCTGTGGGTTGTGCATGTCCATTGACAATTCCGAGCAGCCGGTGAGGTCATTGACGAACAACACTTTTTTCCAAGTCACTCCTCCGTCGGTTGATTTATAAATGCCACGGTCCTGAGTCGGGGCGTTGATAGCGCCTTGAGCGGCTACAAAAAGGATGTCAGGATTTTTGGGGTGTATAACGATGCGGGAAATTTGCTGGGTTTTTTCCAACCCCATTTTCTTCCAGGTCTTGCCGCCATTGTATGATTTGTAGACGCCATCGCCATACGAAGTCATCACTCCGCGCGGAGCATGTTCGCCCATACCCACATAAACAATGTTCGGGTCGCTTTCGGAAACTGCCACCGCACCTACAGAGCCTGTCTTGAAGAACCCATCAGAAATGTTGCTCCAGGTAACGCCTGCATCTTCCGTTTTCCACAGGCCGCCGCCGGTGGTGCCCATATAATATGTGAACGGGTCACCAACTACACCTGTGCCTCCGTTGGAGCGACCGCCCCGAAAGGGGCCGATATTCCGGTATTTCACTGATTTGAAGAGGGAGTCGAGATTCTGAGCCCCAAGGAAGAACACGTGGAGAACGAGCAACACGAGAAGGGCAACTTTTTTCATAGTATTTTTGGAAGGTGTATTCGTCAAGTTTTCAATATAGGAAGTTTCGGTTTCAATGGGGAGGAATTTTATTTGAATAGCGGATTGCAGATTTGAACTACCACCGCGAAACTCCGTTGCTTTCTCCGTGAAACGCTGTCGAATAGCTTTGTAACTTGCGCTCACAGAGTTCGTATCTTTGATCTGTGGAATATAATACATGAAAAACTTTAAGAAATACTATACCATCCCTGCTCCTCCCGAAACCCTTTATCTCGGCTTAACCAATCCCCTGACGATTCAATTGTGGACTGGAGAAGTGGCCGAGATGTCGACCGAGCCCAACACAGAATTCTCCCTGTGGGACGGCAGTATCACGGGTATGAACCTGGAGCTCGAGACAAATAAGAAGATTGTTCAGCAGTGGTATTTCGGAGACCAACCGGAGGCTTCAATTGTTACAATCAAACTCCACCCTGCTGCGCAAGGCACTTCGGTTGAACTAACTCATACGAATATCCCGGATGAAGCATATGAGGATATCACGGAGGGATGGAACACCGCTTACTTTGGCGCGCTCGAAGATTTTTATAGGGAATAAGCTGTATTACCTATCCGTATTGTCCAATCTCACCTTTGTTTCCCTCGCTTGCCTTAACAGGGCATCCAGGCGCTCTCGGTTATAGTAGATCCCTTGTGCGAAAACACTATGAACTGTACGGACTACGTTTATATTTTCGAGTGGGTTTTTGTCGAGAAGGACCAGATCTGCATCCTTACCAGCGGCTATTGTGGCTGTCTTATTCTGGATCCCAAAGTAAGTTGCGCCGTTGATCGTTGCGGACTGCAAGATTTGTAACGGCGCCATTCCGGACTCTTGAAATATTTCCAACTCCTGAATCAACGATTCAGCGGGGTAGACAAACGTGTTTAATGCTGCGGCATCACTGCCGGCAATAATTGTAATTCCAGACTTTTGAATAAGTGGAAGTTGTTTTCGTAGAAAAGCGTAGCGTTCTTTTCGCTGCATCCGCTGCTCGGGAGTGTCGCCAGCCATGCGGCCGATTCGCCACTGGTAGTTGGCCGTAAACTTCTTGGTGAGATAGTTTTGAAAGGCATCAGTGCTGTGATCGGTTTCATCCAGATAAGCGAGCTGTCTCCCGCCGATGAGCGTTGGGCAGACAAACAATCCGGCCTTACCCATGTCGCTATACCTTCTTAACGCTACTTCTTGATCAAACCCCGCCGCGTACTTTGATTCCGCTTCAGCCCGCGTGATTTTACCTGAGCGCAAGTCATTTACTATCTCTGATTCATTGCTCCCCAGCCTCAGCAGGTAGCTGGCGTGCTCCACACTCGTGTATCCAGCCTTCACGAGCTCCTCAATGGTTAAGTCGATTGGCACATGGCCTGATACACGATAGCCTCGTGTTTTCGCCGCCTGAACACTTTTCAGAAACAAGTCACCACCAAGCGTGTTCTCAGTAATCTTTACAAAGTCTACTTTATAGCTGTCCAAGAGGTCGAGCATCTGCTTCAACTCCACTTCATTTTCGATTTCAAGATCCCCTTTCCAGATCGAGTTCTTGCCTTCCAGCTTGCGTCCTGCCGTGTAAATCGTCGGACCAATCAGCTTGCCTTCCTGAATTTCCTTCCTCCAGGCGAGCACCTGTTCGCCAAGGTCGCTTGCACAATCCCGAATGGTTGTAATCCCATACGCAAGAAAGACGGGGAGCAAGGCCTTATTGTCTTCGACCAGATCAGCACCTTCTAAATGAACATGCATGTCCCAGAGGCCGGGGATGAGGAACTTCGCCTTGCAATCGATCCGGATTGCATTGGGCGCCTCTCGCTGCAGTTGGCTGTACTTTCCTACAGTCTTGATGACCCGCCCATCGATCAAGACAGCCATATTATGGAGAAGATGACCATTGTCTACCTGGACGATGGTCGCGTTGTATAACAGAAAGGCACCGTCCTGCTTCTGCGCGGAAGTCGTGCAGGCCATAAACAGAAACAGGACGAAGGAGAAGAGCTTGTTCATATTCAATGAAGCTCTAAGGTAGCGGTTTTGGCAACCGATCCATATGCTTTGCAACAAGATCTTGCAACTGCTTCATGGGTCATAAATATTTCAGGCGGCATGATATGGTTTTCCAGTCAACCTTTCCTTAGACTTTCCTATCTTACATTCTAAAGCCAAGCGCAACGATCATGCCGACACAATACCCCATCTTTCAAAAATGGTCTGAAGGAAAGACTGCCATCAATATCTTTCTTAAGATCCCGAACTCGTGGACTGCAGAAATGATCAGCTACCTGGACTTTGATGCAATCACCATCGACCTTCAACATGGTCCGCTGGATTTCCCGGAAATGGTTACCATGCTGCAAGCGATGAACAAAGAAAAGTATCCCATGGCCAGACTGTCGTGGAATGACCCAGCCGAAGCGATGCATACGCTGGATGCTGGCGTGAAGGGGATCATCTGCCCCATGATCAACAACAAGGCTGAAGCTGAGGCCTTCGTGTCCGCCTGCTATTACCCACCGCTGGGCACACGGAGCTATGGCCCGTGGCGCGCCAATGTACCGCCCCGTGCCACATACATGAAGGACTACCATGAAGATGTACGTCTATTCGCACAGATCGAAAGCAAGGAGGGACTAAAGAACGTGGATGACATTGCTTCTACCCCCAGGTTATCCGGACTCTATCTCGGTCCGTATGACCTCAGTATCGATTTGGGCTATGAAAAGATGGCCGACTTCTCCGACCCCACCTTCATGAAGCACGTAAAGGCCGTACTCGATGCAGCGAAGAAGCACAACATTCTCTGCGTAGTCCAGGCGTATAATGAAGACGACGCCGCCATGCTAGGTAAAATGGGCTTCCACATGGTGACTCCAGTTGATGAGAGCGCAGTGATGATGCAGGCGGTTCGGGAGAAATTGGCAAGGGTGATTGAGAAGTTGGGGAAGTAGGAAGAAGTTAGAAGTCAGGAGTCAGGAGTTAGAAGTCAGAAGCTAGGAGTCAGGAGTCAGGAGTAATGCGGAGGTAACCTGCAGTGGCGACAGTACGTTATGGGGGTGTATGCAGTTGCCAAAGAAGCTATCCTATATCTTTCCATTGCTGTGATTGTTGGCTATTGGATTTACCAATTATCTATCTCAAGCCACACCATTCCGGCGCAATTCATTGAGTTTGCTTATCAAATTGCGCGGACCAAGACAGTCCACCTATTAGTTATTCTACTTCTCCTCAAACTCGAAGGGGAAGGATTCAACCAACTGGGCTTCCCAGCGAATCGATGGCCTCAGCAAGTTCTCGTCGGCCTGGTTTTTGGCACCTTTATGTTCGTACTGCTCAACGCAGGATTGAATAGTATCCTAGGCAGTCTTTTCCCTAAACCAACACAAACAGGAACTTCGGTGATGTCCTATTTCAGTGACATCAGGAATCTCTATCTCTGGCTTCTCATTGGGATTTTTGGTGGCGGGGTTGTCGAGGAGCTAATGCGTATTTTCATACTCACTCGGTTTGAGAAGGCGTTTG
>JANNAZ010000039.1:0-2310 GCA_031384895.1 Cyclobacteriaceae bacterium
ATTGTATTAACGAAGCAAAAATGGCCAAGACAGTACCTGGAATGGGTTGCATTACCAGTCGCGGTCAAAAAGTGCAACGCCTCTTTCAGCAATATTTCATCATCGACGATGATGACAATGTCGTCGCAAATCATCAATCAACCGTCTTATTGTTGCGTTTGATCATTCCAATGAGGTATCTTACATATCATTCATAGAATCGATGATTCCTTTCGCTTAAAACGGTTAATTGCGGGCTATGAGCGGCTCGGAATATCATTGTCGATATTGAGAAAAAATTGAAAAAATTTGCATGAGATGACGAATCGTCTAGCTCATTGAATAATAATAATAGAATAAAACCGATAACATAAGATTGTAGATTGTTGTCAGAGAAAGAATAATAACTAATTAGATTTGTTACAACATCTTCCTTTCTTCCTTTGTGTTGATCGTCGTGTCGGCTTGTTGGCTGGATTTGTTGTCATCGACGATGCACATCAACGCACGGTCCTGATTGAGGTAAGGTTGGCTTCCGATCGCCATGGCCAGGCGCTTTCCGACCTCCAGGTCATTGGGATATTCCTCCCACATCATGCGGAGCACCTCCGGATCGGTAATGCGGAAAAGGTAATGCCGCTTAAACTTTCCGATCTCCTGTTGCTCCAGATAGTCTTCCTGTTTGATTTCTGCCAGGATGCGCATCCCCTGAAAATATTCTCCTTTGTCAAAATAGATCTTTGCAAGCCAGTAATTGACTTCATTGATCTGATCCCATCCCGGATAAAGCCGCTTGATCTGAATAAGCATGTCTCTGGCCACCGCGCTGAAATTCTGCTTGAGGGCCGACTGCGCATAATAGAAGGAAGCATACTCTGCATACGGATTGTTCTTATCGTATACCATAAGCACTTTAAAAGACTCCATGGCAAGGTTGTACCTGCCTTCTTTGAAGAAATCCTTTGCGTTCTTGTATTGTCGTTTAAAGTCCTGCGCGTTTCCAGCAAAACTACCGAGGGCCAATGCAGCGGCAAACAGCAGTAGCCTGATATCAAAAAAGCCGGCCCGAGTATGCCTATCGTTCTTCATGCTTACTCCCATTCAATTGTTGCCGGTGGTTTCGAGCTGATATCATACACAACCCGATTCACACCTTTGACTTTATTAATGATTTCAGAAGAGATTTCGCTCAAAAACTCATAAGGCAAATGTGACCAGTCGGCGGTCATCCCATCGAGGCTTACTACGGCCCGGAGCGCTACAACCTTTTCGTATGTTCGCTCGTCGCCCATTACCCCCACCGATTGGACGGGCAACAACATGGCACCAGCTTGCCATACGGTATTGTAAAGATTATGCGTTTTCAACCCCTGGATAAACAGATGATCTACTTCCTGCAATATCCGTACCTTTTCTTCCGTCACATCCCCAATAATACGAATGCCAAGGCCCGGCCCTGGAAAAGGGTGCCTTCCGAGAATCGAAGGATCAATCTGTAGCGATTTACCAACTAAGCGAACCTCATCTTTGAACAACGTGTTCAGCGGTTCTACGACCTTCAACTTCATTTTCTCGGGCAAGCCCCCAACATTGTGGTGAGATTTAATGGTCACGGATGGACCATTTACCGAGACCGACTCAATTACGTCGGGATAAATGGTTCCCTGGCCCAGCCACTTTACATCGCTAATCCGGTGCGATTCTTCATCAAATACTTCAATGAAGGTTCGACCAATGGCCTTACGCTTGGCTTCTGGGTCGGAGAGCGTTGCAAGCGCAGTGTAAAACTTTGCCTTAGCATCAACACCTTTGATGTTTAGCCCCATGCCCTTGTATGACACAATCACTTGCTCGAATTCGTTCTTCCGAAGCAACCCGTTATCCACAAAAATGCAATAGAGATTCTTCCCAATAGCACGATGCACAAGCATGGCAGCTACGGTAGAGTCCACACCGCCTGACAAGGCCATGACTACCTTGTCGTTGCCTAGCTTCAAGCGTAGGGAGGCAACGGTTGATTCCACAAAGAGATCCGGGGTCCAGTCCTGTGAACAATGGCATATGTGCACAACAAAATTTCGCAACAGGTTTTTTCCCTCGACGGTATGGGTCACCTCCGGGTGGAACTGAATTCCCCAAACGGGTGCACCTTTCTTGTGAAAAGCCGCAATCTTTACCGAGGGCGTGCTGGCGATAATTTCAAATTCAGCTCCGATGGCGTCAATGGTATCTGCATGCGACATCCACACTTGGCTGTCAAGAGAAACCTCTTTCAATAGGTCGTTATGATGATCAACGGTTGTTAGTCTGGCGCGGCCGTATTCCCGGGTA
>JANNAZ010000043.1:0-5394 GCA_031384895.1 Cyclobacteriaceae bacterium
GCCAATGAGCTAGTGCGAGATACTTTTTGTCTTGTGTAACGGTGTATAACTTAACCAAAGCAAGTTCCAATTCCTGGTGTCCGGTTACCCAGTGCTTTCTTCCGGGCCCAAATTGATTATCAAAATGATCGGCAAACCGGATGGCTACATCCAATAACTTTCTTTTCCCGGTGGCATTATAATAAGCCACCGCAGCCTCGATCAAATGGCCTCCGTTGTAATCCTCGTGCATACTCATGTCGGACCAGCGTTTGTCGAGGTCACCGAGGGTATAATAGGTGCTCAGGTATCCATCCGGAAGTTGTGCCGCGGCAATCTTGTCAATCCATTCGTCTGCAGTCTTTTCCACCGCAGCATCCGGGTGGCTCTTGAGCGAATAGGCAATGGCTTCGAGGGCCTTGTACACATCCGAGTCATCATAAAATATGCCTTCATGCTTCTCCCCTTTCTTTCTGGCAACCTTTTCAAAGTTGCGAATACGCGGAGTCTTGGTTTCCGTTTGAAGGATACAAGCCTGGAGGGTTGCCGTGGCCACTTTTTCCATAGTTGGCTTCCAGAAAGAATCGGTAATCGTCACCTGTGAAAAACTTACAGGCTCCATTTTCCGTGTGATGGCTTGCCCCGAAGAAAAGACAGGCGCAGCAACGACGGTGGTCAGCAAAATGAATCTTAGTTGAAACATGGCATTGAATTAAGTCAATCAAGATAGGAATTAATTGTACAAATGACACTTAAAATTAAGTCAATGGTCAATCGTCAGGGCCAAGGGGTGAGCTTGCAACGAATACAATTCAAGGGTACCTTACTTTCGGGTTGACTCCTCTTATGCAGAAATTACACGGATTGGTTGTCTGCGGTGGGCGCAGTACCCGGATGGGCCGCGACAAGAGCCTTATTGAGTATCACGGGCTCCCACAATGGGAATACGTGGCAAGGATGCTAGCACCCCTATGCGGGAAAGTTTTCATCAGTTGCCATGAGGGCCAGGAAAAGCAATTTCAAGCGGAGTATCCGTTACTGGTAGATGATCCCAAGTATGCGAATTGCGGTCCCATGGCCGCGTTGCTAACCGCTTTCAGATCACACCCGTCTTCCCCTTTTTTGGTTGTTGGCTGCGACTACCCTTCACTCACTGCCGATGACTTGAAATATCTGGTGAATGAACGGGAGGAAGGAACAGACGCCATTTGCCTGTATCATGAGATAGCTCGGATCGAAGAGCCCCTTGTGGCGATCTATGAACCATCTATTCAGCCGGTCTTGATAAGTAATTTTAAGAATTCGGAATTCTCCTTGCGCAAGGTTCTCCTAAAAAGCAAAATTGAGCGCATCCGCCCGTTCTCTCCCGCCAGTCTGGCCACCGCGGATACGCCAGCCGAATCTGCGCAACTGCTCAAAAGCATTCAGACTTCCAGGTCATAGTTTGTGAACTTTTATAAATTAGAGGGATGATCAACCTTTCAGCGGCGCAATTTCCGGTACGAAGAGTCACACCTGCAGAAGCGAAGGACACCAATGACATGCTTGCTGTGGAGGAGCCGCTGGAGATTCAATTGGTTTTTGGTCCCCAAGGTAGGCGCACCAAAAAAACGATCTCCATCACCATGCGCACGCCGGGTCAAGATGACGAACTAGCCCTGGGCTTCCTGTTTACCGAAGGTATTATCAGAAGCGAAGGCGAGATTCAGCATATTAGCAATCAATCAGATTCCGGAAATGTTATTCTCATAGAATTTCAACCCGGCATTTCACCCGGCATTGAAAGTCTGGACCGCCACTTCTATACGACATCCAGCTGCGGAGTATGTGGAAAAACATCCCTGGATGCCGTGCGATCCAAGTCCGTATTCGCCGCAGGCTTGGGCGCGCTAAAAACCTCATCCGCACTCTTGCATTCTCTACAGGAAAAGCTGAAGGGACACCAAAAAGTATTTGACCTGACTGGCGGACTTCATGCCTCCGCCTTGTTTGACGCCAACGGCAATCTCACCTTGGTCCGCGAGGATGTCGGCAGGCACAATGCGCTGGACAAAGTAATCGGCGCTTCACTGGTGAAGCATCAACTACCGCTGAGCGAATCAATTCTCTTGCTGAGCGGCAGGATAAGCTTTGAACTCATACAGAAGGCCTACATGTCGGGAATTAATTTTGTGGCTGCCATTGGAGCTCCTTCAACGCTGGCAGTGAAAATGGCTGAAGAATGCAGCATGACCCTGGTGGGCTTTCTCCGCGAAAATCGGTATACTGTTTACTCGGGCAATCAGCGACTTGCCAACTAAGCTGCAAATGGCCGAATCAAAATCTTCCGATACGAACGCAGAGAATCCGGAAAAACTGCTGGACTTGAGACAAAGCGCGCCGGAAGAAACTGCCGCGGGGATGACTGCAGTGTTCTCCAGCATGAAGCACGTATTGGATGAATTACCTTTCGGAAGAGGGATAAAAGCACTTCGCTCGCTCAATCAGAAACACGGATACGATTGCCCTGGCTGTGCCTGGCCTGATCCCGACGGCGAGCGCTCTTCCTTGGGCGAATTCTGCGAGAACGGGGTCAAAGCCATCGCGGAAGAAGCAACAACTAAGAAACTTACCGCGGAATTCTTTCGATCCCATTCCGTTCAGGAGCTTGCTGAACTTAACGACTACGAAATCGGTAAGAAAGGGCGTGTTGCAGAACCTGTGTATCTGCCCGCAGGCGCAACTCATTATCAGCCCATCTCCTGGGAAAAAGCGTTCGACAAGATTGCTACCCATCTCAATCAACTGAATTCCCCCGACGAGGCTATTTTCTATACTTCGGGAAGAACCAGCAATGAGGCGGCATTTCTTTATCAGTTGTTTGTCCGTGAATTCGGCACCAATAACCTGCCGGATTGTTCCAACATGTGTCACGAATCCAGTGGCGTGGCGTTGACGGAAACGCTGGGCACCGGCAAAGGCAGTGTGACGCTGGATGATTTCAACAAGGCAGAAGTCATTCTCATTCTGGGGCAGAACCCGGGCACCAATCATCCGCGCATGCTCACGGCGCTGCAAAAAGCAAAGAAGAACGGGGCAACCATAATTTCAATCAACCCGCTGCAGGAAACGGGATTGATCAGTTTCATAAACCCCCAAACCATATCGGGCGCACTGGGTATCAAGGCCGCCATCACTGATTTATTTCTTCCCGTGAAAATCAACGGGGACATGGCCCTTTTGAAAGGCATCGAACAAGTTCTGCTTGAAGAGGAAGAGAAGAATCCAGGTTCGGTGTTTGACCATCCGTTCATTAAGGAACACACAACAGGGTATTCGGAATTCGTCCAGGACTTGCGGAGCCATTCACTGGATGACCTGGCACGGGCCAGTGGGATTTCTGTTGACCAGATGCGGCATGCGGCGGAATTGCTAAAGAACAAAACACGCATCATCGCCTGCTGGGCCATGGGACTCACCCAACATAAAAACGCGGTGGATACGATCAAGGAAATCGTCAATCTGTTGTTGCTAAAGGGAAGCATCGGCAAAGAAGGCGCGGGTACATGTCCGGTTCGCGGCCATAGCAACGTTCAAGGAGATCGTACGATGGGGATCTACGAAAAACCTCCGGCGGCATTCATTGACCGCCTTGATCAAACCTTTGGGATAAAAGCTCCCCGCAAAGAAGGCTACGATGTGGTCGAAAGCATCCGGGCCATGTATGAAGGCAAGGCCTCCATCTTTTTTGCCATGGGTGGCAATTTTCTTTCCGCTACACCAGACACGTTGTACACCGCCCAAGCACTTCGCAACTGCCGGCTTACCGTTCATGTTTCTACCAAGCTCAACCGCAGTCACCTGGTACACGGAAAAGAAGCGCTTATTCTCCCTTGCCTTGGGCGAAGCGACAAAGACATTCAAAACGGTGAGTCGCAGTTTGTTTCGTGTGAGAATTCCATGAGCGTGGTCCAACTTTCACGCGGAACACTCACTCCAATTTCCAGTGACTTGCTTTCGGAACCGGTGATTGTTTGCCGGCTCGCCAAGGCCACACTGGGTACTCGGTCTAAAATCAATTGGGGCCGCTACCTGGATCACTACGATCATATCCGCGAAGACATTGAAAAAGCAATCCCGGGATTTGAAAGGTATAATGCACGGGTTCGAGAGCCGGGCGGCTTCTATTTGAAAAATGCAACGCGGGACCGCCAGTTTAGAACATCAACACAAAAAGCGAATTTTACGATTTCCCCAATCACAGAGCATGTTCTGGGTGAACATGAATATATGATGATGACCATCCGTAGTCACGACCAGTTCAACACAACGATCTACGGGTTGAACGACCGGTACCGTGGCATTCATCAGGAGCGCCGGGTGATTTTCATGAATGAAAAAGACATGGCGCGTGAAGGCCTGGAAGCCGGAACCGTGGTGGATATTTACAATCATCACGGAGGCGTTCACCGCCAGGCCCAGAGATTTATTGTCGCCCCCTACCGGATCCCCGAGAAATGTACCGCTACCTATTTTCCAGAAACGAACGTGCTGGTGCCCATTGACAGCACGGCAGATAAGAGCAATACGCCGACGTCGAAGACGGTGGTGATTAGTCTGAGTCGACATCTATCAGCCTGAAAGAGGAGTTACTTATCCGGACTCAAGGTAAATATTCGTAAGGAATTCCGTCAGACAAAAACTGGCTAAGAGTCTTTTACTCGTTTACCTTGAACTCATGAAAGAGAATAGAATCTCAACCATACTATCCTTGGTGTCCTTCATGCAATTCATGTTCCTGGGCTTTGGAGGCGGGTTTGTATCCGAGATCATCAAATTGCAGCCTGATGGTATGATTTTATTTTGGACCTCACTTTTTAGTTTGATACTGGGTATTGTGATTTTGTATCTTTACGTTGAAGTTTTCTCAAAGACCAAATACTGATTTCATGGACAAGTACCTTGCTTTCGCTTTGTTTGGCTCCACAATTTGCCTTGCTTCGGCAGTGAGTGTTTTCTTCTTGATCCGAAGCAACAGAAAGATGGAACGAGACCAGAAACGACAGGCCGAGGAAAAGCTTGCCAAACATTCATAACAAGCCGGCTTGTATTCCTAAGGTCAGTATCTGTCATGAAAGCATCCAACTAACTTAACTGCAGAATTGATGAGGCATTGCAAATACTGACGACCCAAAAGTTTTGCCAGAAACCGTCGGTTGTCCACCGGGCTTTCCTTGTAGAAAAATCAAACTTTACTCATATTTGCACCCCGCCTGAGCTAAGGCTACGGCGGGCAGGCAACAAGCCTTTGAATTGAGTTGCATGTAGAAGCCAAAGTGGCGGAATTGGTAGACCCCGATAAAAATCGGGGCAGGCGCGCAACCAGCCTTCGAAAGATAGGAAGATCACAAGTCAGAACTCCACAACCAAACACCA
>JANNAZ010000065.1:0-1737 GCA_031384895.1 Cyclobacteriaceae bacterium
AGCTGGCTCAATAAATAGCGCAATCCGAAAGTATCGAGTTCAAGAAGTAATAAGTTGAACAAGTAAAAAGTTCAAGAAGTAATAAGTTGAGCGAGTAATAAGTTCAAGAAGTAATGTGTACATGAAGTAGATCAATCAAGAAGTGCGGCCGAACTCAAGTAGACATAGGCTCGGCCGTTTTCTTGAATGCATTTCGCCGGAGCTCATCGGTACCGACAACTTGCCCATAAGCTGCCCACAAAACTTCCCATATATGTACATCTCTTCCCTATACGAATCTTTATACCCGCCAAATAATTGGCAAAACTAATTCTGCGCAGTAAAGTCCGAACCATGAATCCTGCTTTTAATCGAATGTGGGCATCCAGCATCGTTTCAAATCTTTCCGATGGCGTCATGCTCGCGGCAGTACCTTTGCTGGCAATTTCCTTAACAGATAGCCCTGTCTTGATCTCCGCAATTGGCGCAATTGTTATGTTGCCTTGGCTCCTGTTTGCCATACCTATTGGCGCGCTGGTAGATCGTGTGGATCGTCGATATATCTTGGCTGGGGCAAATGCAATCCGTAGCGCAGTAGTTGGTGTTCTAGCTCTTCTAATTGCAATGGATCGTGTAACTATCTACTGGCTATTAGCAACGGCTTTTATTATCGGAGTCTGTGAGGTTGCCGCCGATACAACCGCTCAATCATTGATTCCTCAAATTTTGAATGAGAAAGATTTTGAGAAAGGTAATTCAAAGCTCCAAATTTCAGAGACTGTTATTCAAGGCTTCATTGGAGCCCCAATAAGTGGCTTCATCTATGCCTTAGCAATCTATCTGCCATTCTTCTTTAACAGCGTAGGTTTTGCTATATCTGCATTATTAGCACTGTCAATTCCAATTAAATATTTACAAGATGTACGAGTAGAAGCTGCAGAAAAGGCACCAAGCCATTTCATCGCAGATATGAAATTTGGTATCTCTTATCTGTTGAATCAGAAGATACTACGACGATTGGTACTAACGACAGCAACCATTGGCCTCTGTTATTCCATGGGAACTGCAACGATAGTTCTCTTCATCATTAAAGAGTTGGAGTTGCCAGAGAGATTGTTTGGAGTTATGTTGGCAATCCAAGGTGTGGGAGCGATTGTTGGGGCATTTGCTGCGCCACGATTGTCAAGTACGTTTGGTCGAAGTAAGTTAATGACATTTGGAATAGTTTCGAGTTCAGTCTCATTGCTTCTTCAAGGTTTCTCGCCAAATATCTATGTTTTTGTAGCCCTTGCAACATTTGCCGGATTTGCAATTTCTCAGTGGAATATTTTGCTGATGGCTACATATCAAACAGTAATTCCGAATGAACTCTATGGTCGCATTCATGGAACTCGCCGAACTTTGGTGTGGGGATTGATGCCCATCGGTTCACTCTTAGGTGGCGTCTTGGCTAACTTTGACCTGCGCCTGCCCATGTACGTGGGTGGCGTTCTAGCCACTGTGATTGCAACTCTTTCAATGAGTTTTTTTCTGAACATCGCCGAAACTTCTCGATCTGAAAGTACAGATTGAAAATACCGCGGCAGGAGTGACCGCGCTCTCTCATGAAGGTTTAAAAATCTTTGGTACTGAGCTGGTGGAGGTGCCGGGAATCGAACCCGGGTCCTTCGGTGCAAAAACAGGGCTTCTACGGGCGTAGTGTGATTAACGTTTTCTCAGTCCCGAAGTTTGGCCACACAACTCTTCGACGAACTCAGT
>JANNAZ010000104.1:0-2506 GCA_031384895.1 Cyclobacteriaceae bacterium
CAATAAATCAAAGGAAGCACCCTTCATCAAGACACCTGCTCAGCGAGGAATCCAATAAATCAAAGGAAGCACCCCTTCATCAAGGCACCTGCTCAGCGAGGAATCCCGTAATCCAAAGGAAGCACCCCTTCATCAAGACACCTGCTCAGCGAGGAATCCAATAAATCAAAGGAAGCACCCTTCATCAAGGCACCTGCTCAGCGAGGAATCCAAGTGGTCCAAAGGACCAGCCTTCATCAAGCCAGGCGTTCCAGCGAGCAAACCAGTAGCTAAAAATTAATCTTCAACAGGCCAGCCGCTTTGCGAGGAATCGATAGGGCGGGCGGGGTTCCTCGCTGCGGGGTTCCTCGCTGCGCTCGGAATGACAGGCATAGGGGGGTGTTTGAATGCTTCGTCCACTCGAAGCACCGGGTGCCAGAGGTTGTCTCGAAGCCGCTATTCAGTCCTTCCCAAACGGTAGTCGCTTTAAGGCGAGGTGACCGTTGCTCATGACAATCAGCACATCTTGTAACGCACGTATATCCTCCAGGGGATTGGCTGGCAGGATGACGATGTCCGCTTCGAAGCCCGGCTGGATCTTCCCGGTCTTATTTTGGATACCGAGTAGTTCGGCCGCGACTACGGTTGCCGACTGCATCGCTTCAAAGTTGGTCATGCCCATGCGTACGAAGTGCTCGCACTCGAGCGAAATTCGACTGGTGCTCAAGGGGGTATAGTTGTTATCAGCCCCAGTTGCAATGCGCACACCGAGCGCATGGGCTTTCTTAAAAACCTTTTCGGCCGTCGGCATCATGAACCGCCCGCGGAGTTCCAGTACGGCACCTGAATAATCCCCGCCGGGCTTTGTCAAATCCTCGAGGGTGATGTAGGTCGGAACAAGGAAGCAACCTTTCTGCTTCATGAGTTGGAGGGTCTCCTCACTCAGAAACGTGCCGTGCTCAATGCTCCGTGCGCCTGCAGCGACTGCCGCCCGCGCCCCTTCATCGCCGTGTGCATGAATCATTACCGGGACGTTGCGTTTCGCCGCTTCATCAATAATAACTTTCAGTTGATGCTGGGTATAGGATTGCTGACGGGGATCTGTCTCAGGCAAACCTGCGCGTTCTGTTCCACGGGTCTTTATTACTTCTGCTCCGCGATCGATGTTTACATTCACGAGCAGGCGCAACTCATCATCGGTATTGGCGCCAGTGATAAGGCTGCCCAGACGAGGATCAGCAAGGATTGTTTCTCCCGGACTGGGCGTAACAAAAACACCAGCGGGAACAACATCCGGCCCAGCGATGCGGCCTGATTTTGCCAACTCACGAAGGGATACATCTTGATATGCTGACACACCCGCGGTGCGGAACGTGGTCACACCGGAAAGCAGTGCACGCTTGGCGCTCTCCATGTTGTCGATGTGCGTGTGGACGTCCATCATCCCGGGCATGGCGTAGTTGCCCTGACAGTCTACGATTTCATAGTCTTTGGGAATGACTTCTCCTGTTTTCCCGAGCTTCTCAATTTTTCCCCCTTTCACATAGATGATGGAACCTGGGAGAATTTTGTTGTCAATCCCATTGAAAACGTTCACATTGACAAGAGCGTAATTCTTCTGCGGAAGTTGGGCCAACGCGAGCGTGTGGACGATCAACAGGAGTATAATGTATCGGACTTTCATAACGGGTTGGTTGAGAAATGGTAAATGGTTATCTGAGCATCAGGATTTTTGCGGCGGCATCTACTTGACTTGAATACGCGGTTAGGGCCAGTGCTGCAATCTCAATTTGCTCTTGTGCCTCCTTCCAGTTGCGTTGTTCGATGGCTTCGCGAACACCGGGTAATGTCTTTACACCATAACCTGTGTAGTATCCAGGCGCGTAAATAGTGTGCTTGAACCAAGGCCTCCGGGGCAACCCGTTGGCCGACAAGAGTTTTTGCTCGGCCTGATAGAGAAGTTGATTTAGCTGGGTGAGATTTGTATTTGGCTTGGGATTGAGGGCGTACAATTCCGCAAACTGCGTGGCACTCTTTTCAAGTTGTGTTATGGCATTCTGTAGGCTGGAAAAGTTCAGGTAAGGAACAGGACCTTTTGCTGACGGAGGGAAATACTTGGTTGTGGGATCCGCTGCCTGAACATACCGGTTCTCTTTGATCATTTGGTTTTCGACTTCCGTTGACTCGCGCATGGTCTCAAGGAGCGTGGTCACGTCGGCCATGTAAGCGCTAACGGTACGATGAAAACCTTTGAAATCAAATGGAAGGACATCGGCGTTTACCAGGCGAAGGGTAGTGCGGCCAGCAGTCTTTGCCAGCGCAACGCCATATTCGAGCTTAGGATCACCGAAGCGTTTGTAGTGGTCGTAGGTATCATATACCGAGTGATAGACGCCGCCACCGCCCTCTCCGCCAAAACCGATGTTAAGTGACGGGATTCCAAGATGCTGTATGAAGGGTGTGTAATCAGATCCTGAACCGAGGGCTCCAATCGTCATTCCTTTTTTGGCAAGAATTTCTTTTTTTG
>JANNAZ010000112.1:0-12043 GCA_031384895.1 Cyclobacteriaceae bacterium
GAGAAATACAAGTTTGTCGACCTCTTATAGCGCGCGCTTGTAGTCATGTGTATGGCGCGACGGCTGTGCCGCGAGCCGGTTGTAGTTGAACCCTTGAAACTCAGCCCGCGGCAAAGCTTTCACTTTGGTGATACCGCCGAACCAGGTCGTAGTATCTTAACGGTTGAGCCCAAGCAACTAGTTAATCAACTTAACCAAAGGGGATTTTACCATCCTAAGGAAAATAGGTGATAACAAATTCATTGTAGATTTCGGAAAAAACATAGGAACATTTTTCAAGAATGGTGTTGCATCTGGTCAATCTCAATTTGGGATGGTAATTTTGAATAGCAAGGGGCAAGTGCACATTTATCCAGCAAACCCACTTCAATTCTAATATTATGGATCAAAATGGAGATAACTTATTTGGAAAGTTCATGCTTTCAGTTCAGGGCGCCTTGCTTGGGAAAATTACCAACAGGATGAGGGCTGTTGCAGTTGGCTGGGAAGGCAAGGACAAGATAATGATAAAGTTGATCTTGGACAGAGAGCCAACCCAATTTGATTATGATTTGTTGACGGAAATTGTTGCTGAGGTAATTGCAGAATTTCCAAAAATTGATGTCGTTGAAGAATGTGAGTATTCCTCCGCGTTACCCAAGGAATTCGTAACAAATAAGTATAGAGCTTTGGCATTTCATAGATACGAAAAGTACTTGGGCGGGTAAAGTATCCATTGAGATGTCGAATTGGCATTTAAGAAGTAGTTAGAATTCGTTCTTTGAAATATTGATAGGACCCGGAGTCGGATCAACCAGAGATCGGTGTTGGCATTATAGCAGGCTTGCCCCGGTTGTCTGTGAAGCCGTCTCGGCAAGCAAGGCATACCGGGGAGAGCCCGGTGATCCAGGTGAATAACTACTATCCGTTCGGGATGGTCTCGTACGCCTGGCTGAGGGAGGGTGAGATTGACAATGCGAATTTGTTTCAGGGAAAAGAACTGATTGCTCAAACCGGTTGGCATGACTTTGGTTCACGGATGTATTGGGCGGATTTAGGAAGATGGTTCAGTGCGGATCCGCAGAAGCAGTTTTCGAGCCCGTATCTGGCGATGGGGAATATGCCGATGATGGGGAGGGATCCGAATGGGGAATGGTTCCTCATAGACGACCTAATAGTTGGGGCTATTGGATTCTTAACTGGATACTTGTCGCACGGAATTACAACTGGCGATTGGGGGGCCGATGCCCTAGCAAGTGGTGGAATTGCTGCGTTGGGCGGTTGGCTTGCTTACAACACCGCAGGAGCCGCAACGACTGCCTTTTTTAAATCAGGTTTAGGTGAGGGTGTTTCATCACTCTTTGGATCGGCAATTGGCCAGTCTGCTGGCTCCTTCGTAAGCAGCATAGCGGGACAAGCCTATTTCAACAATGGAGACATTGACTTTGGATTGGCAGGACAATCTGCACTCTATGGCCTTGGTGGAGGAGCTACTGCAGGAGTTCTTGATTCAAGTCCTTTAATGAAGCTTAAGTTTGCGGGTCACCACTTCGTCAAAAATGCAATGCGTTCGACAGCCTATGAAATGGGTGGAAATCTTGTTACTGGTCAAGAGATTTCTTCGAATCTGTCATATGGCCTTGGCCCTTCGGGCGCCTTGGCGGGGCTTTCCGATATTGCGACTCTGACATCAGGGATATGGGGACAAGCTCTTGCCGAAAGGAAAGCGGACAAGTTCGTCAAAGACCAGAAGGACAAAAACAATGTTGATATTAAGTATGATTTGAAAGTTAAGAAGGTTGATTTCGGGATTGATAGGATTAGCGGAACTTCCTATCAGGGCATTTCAATCGAGGGGTCGGGAGAAGTCGAAATTCCATTCCACCGTTTGGGTAAAGATAGAGTGTTAAAGCCATCAATCTATTTGGATGGTGGAAAGACGATTCCAATTAGTGTTATTGCAGACTTTCTCCCTCCTGGTCGAATTCAAGGACTAGCTGCCGACTTTACATATCGATTTCATAGGTACTCAGTCATGACACAAATGTTTCGCAAATGGTGGTAATCAAAATATTCATATTTTTGCTTTTAATTTTGCTGTTGACTTCATGCAGAACACCAAGTTCAACTTCAAAGAATGCTGTCGACAATGCATCAATTCTGGCCATTGCTGACCCTGGTACTTTTCTGGAGCTCAACAATTACGAGGTGAAAGTGACAGAGCGTATCTTGGACTATAGCGCGGACAGTCTTGGTTTGCTTGAAAAGGACTCACACAGCATGGATTCAACTGCAATCTATTCAAATGTAGAGGTTAAGTATGAAAAGGGAGACTATCACATCTACACAAAAAGAGTTGACTTTTTGAGCACAGCAGATGTGATTGCTGCCGGTGAGATAACTAACTATAAATGGAACAGGACGGTTGACTTTCAAGAAACAACAATAACCGTTTCTTTTTCAGTGAAAACACTTCTCGCTGAAGAGGATAGACAAGTAGTGCTGGTCTTTCACATCAAGAATGAGGAACTGGATTTAATTTCGAGAGAAGTGAAGTAATTTCACACATGTGCTGTATGTGGATCCTCGAGAGTATCAGAGTTGCCGAATTATCGTGAGATTGCGATGTTCTTTGACATATTGAGAGGACCTGCGGCAGGGATAGAAGTGGAAAGCCCGAAGTGTGCTCGCATGAGAGCGGGCGGACTTGGAGCGGATAGCCCGGTGTCGCGCCACGCGGCAGCCGCCGTGATTATTTTGACTGCGGCAATTTCAGCATGCTTGCCCGCCGAAGTCATAGCGAGGGATTGCGCGTGGAAAGACGCAGGCGGGGAAACGGAGAACCAGGCTGACGAGACAACGAAGTTCCAGGGAATCAACCCAACCTACATAGTGGCCTCACCAGGCAACGTGACGCCCGGCGGCAACGAGGTGATCCGTCTGAATGTGAATAACAAGGTCGGCCCCGGCAAGAGCATCAAAGTATATCCCGGTGATGTGATCAACGCAACGGTTTATTCTTACTATACCACATCGGGAGGCTTTACCAAAACGCCCCTTGCCGCAATGGGTACGGCGGTTGCAGGTGCGTTCGGTGGCGTGCAGAGTGCCATAGGTGATCCCGGGGCAATATTTTCTAATGTGACACAGGCCTATACTCCGGCAGGGATTGCAGGTCTAAGCCCAGACCGAGGTGCTACGAACCCTTCTGCATTCATTAACTATATTTTATTTGACAAGGAGTTCAAACCCTTGGCCGGAGAATCGAAGCCGATTACAGCAACTCCTAATGCACCCCAGTTGCTGACGATGACCCAGGTGAGCGTTCAGGAGATGGGATACCTCTACATCTACCTTAGTTATGACAATCTCACTGGTGCCGATGTTTACTTTGATGACCTCCGTATCACGCACCAGGAGAGCCCGGTAATCCAGGTGAATAACTACTACCCGTTCGGGTTGGTTTCATATGCCTGGCTGAGGGAGGGTGAGATTGATAATGCGAATCTCTTCCAGGGGAAGGAACTCATCGCGCAGACGGGGTGGCATGACTTCGGCTCAAGAATGTACTGGGCTGAATTAGGGAGATGGTTTGGGAATGATCCACAAGGCGGAAAGATGCCTTACATGTCGAACTACGCATCGATGATGAACAATCCGGTTGCGTTCACTGATCCTGATGGGGAGTGTCCAATATGTCCGTTTCTTATTGGCGCCTTGTTTGGAGGCCTTTCAGGTGCGGCAAGTGGAGCGCAACTCGGACTAAGTGGTTTAGATTTAGTTGGGCATATATTTGGCAGTGCTGTTATCGGGGGGATAACAGGAGCAGTTGGGAGTGCAGTACAGTCCTCGATAGGAGCAGCAACGTTTGGAAGCCATTTGCTGTCGTATACTGCAAGCGGCATTGTAACTGGGGGAATTGGCGGAGGATTTGGAAGTGCATTGGCTGGAGGAGATTTTTGGGAAGGAGCAAAACAAGGTGCAGTTATTGGCGGGATCGCTGGATTTGCAACGGGAGCCATCTTCGGAGGAATTGATTATGGACAAAGAGTAAGTGCTGCTCGTAAGAGTCTAATGGCTTCAGGAGTAAATCCAAATGCTCCAGTAAATGTTAGCAATGCAGACTTGAATGGGTTTGTTCAGAATAATCAAACTTTAAGTGCTCTTGACGCTCAGGGTGGTAACCCCACATATCAAGTTGCATCTGCTAGCAACCTACCTGCTGGAAATAGTATGCAAAGCGGCCTAATTAGAGATGCGAATGGAAATTTAGCGGGAGGGCTAACCGAGAAAATCCAAAGTACATACAATGCAACTTCTCATGGTTTTCGATCAAACATCTGGATAGCCCCTGCAAGATTCAGCAAAGCATTTAAGCTTTTCATGACAGTTGGCCATGAGCTTAATCATGCTGTTGATTACTACGGTGGGAATTTTTACTCGTGGTATGAAGCATTTAGGTTAGGATCGAATAGAATTCCGGCAGGGTATTCCACAGATTATAATTTGCTTGCAGGATATCGTTCCGAGGTAGCTGCCCACACATGGTCTCAAAGCATAGCTAGACAGTTTAGATACCAAGCCTTTCACTACCAGAATCAGATTGGTTATTACAGGGATTTGTTGCCATTTTTCCCGAGATAGATTATGGATAGAATATTTCTTCAATTACTTGCGGTTTTGTTTCCTGTGGCTTTGTGGGCTCAGAAACCAGATCTTGTTGTAAAAATTATGGAATCCGAAATCACTATAGGGCAGGGTGAATGCTGTGTGAATATCACTTTACAACTGATGAACAATTCAGAGAAGAAGCTATTGCTTTACCATGACTTTAGCGAAGGTGTATGGGGCTACCCTTTTCCCGAAGTAGCTTTTTGTGATTCGTTGAGAGGTGGGAGTAGTTTGGGATTATTCATTATAGATTCAAATGGTACTGTATTGGAAGTTCAAACTTCTTTTTCTCTGCCTTCAAGCAAGATTCGAAGAAAAATGAAAAGAGAAATTAAAAGAAAAAACAAAGAGAATGAGAAATTCGTCATGGAAGAGCTAAGCAAGGAAGAAAATAGAGGTAAAAATCTCTCTCCGGAGTATCTACTGGTTCAACGCGATATCCGGAAGAATCGACTGTTAATTTCCTCTGGTGGTCACAAAGAGAATACGATGGTTGTGTACTTGAACAATTATTTTTTAAGAAAGGGAGCCTACTCCTTCTATCTTCATTTAAACGTAGGCCCAAGCCCGCTCAATATGCTTAATCAAGAAGATTCGAATAGTAAACAAATTGCTATTTTTCAAGGGTGCGCAAAGTCGAATAGAATTAAGCTTATTGTAAAATGAAATGCCGTATGGCACGCGTTTCCAAAGTTGTTCGGGACCCTATGCGATGACGGAGTTTGAGCCTTCACCGTTGAGCAGGCCGAAAAAGCAAGGGGCTGTGGGTGCCGCCTGGCAGCCGGACGTTGCGCCCTCAACGGCAACATACGGAACAAATGTAGGAGGTGATATTCGCATCTGGACTTTGTCAGGAAACCTTCCCGTAAGCGCTGACACTTCCGATCGGTTCGAAGGAGTGAATGTGATCGAAGACGGACCTATGGTCCAAACAGTTCTTTGACAATTGATAAGAGTGGGATGGCCAGGGATAGATGCGATTGATGTGCGGCCACGAGTGAACAAAGCATGCCGGGAAGAAGAAACGAACGAGTTGTCAGGGACCATAGGTCCGTCTCCGAAGAAAGATTGGGCTTTGAAAGGGTCACGGACTGCAAGTCCGGACCAACAGGCGTATTTCTGGTGGCCTAGTCGCGGGAGCAATGGCATATCGAAAAGGATTTAATCCGTTAACGGGAACTGACAGATCGAGCATCAGATACAGAGCAATAAGACCTGACGAGGCTACCTCCTTAGCAAAAGGGGAAGGGCTGACGGCAAAGAACCCAAGAGGCAATTGGTCTCATGAAGAGCATGTACTAAGAGGAAATAATAGGGCAGCTTCCTTGAAAAATGACCCATGGATTTCCACAACGCCTGATTTGGATGTAGCAAGACAATTTGAAAATGCTAATGGAATGGTGCGTATTGACCTAGATGCCGTTCCGTCAACCTACCGAGAATTCTGGCAAATGTCCCCACAAGTGCAACGTATGTATGGGTGGCAGCTGGAGACATCTATCTATCAGTATGTACCTCAAAAGGCAATCATTGGTTTTAAGCCTTCACCAGTTAAAATAAAACTTGATTATTAAGTATGAAAGAAATTAACCAATTTGATAGTTATAAAAAGCTTGACCGGATAAAGCAAAATCTCGAACAAACTGGTCTTGAGGCTTCAACGCTAGAGGTAGTGAAGTCATGGGCCGTTCCAAGCGACCTGCTTTCTGGATTTAGGGCGAGCCTAATCGATGACATAGTGATACAGTGCCAATGCGAAGAAATTAAGTTGAATGAGGAGAGGCTCATGATTGAAGATCCAGAGAGACAAGGCGCGACCTATCTATTACATACTCTTCTCATGGATTATGGCAAATCTGAAACTCAAATTTTGATAGAAGCGGAAAGCCTGATATGGCAGCTTAGAATAATCTTGAAGATACACCCACTGGCCTTCGACCGCCTTTTCTCAATAAATAGGTCTATTGGAAAGCAATTCAGGAGAGGGTATCATAACAAAGATCAATACTATTGTGAATTGCATTACCTAACTCTTCCATGACTGTGTTAATGCCGCGAACGGAGAATTTCGAACGGTCCACCCCGTTGGGGCAGCCAATGAGAATTGGGTGACGGCCCCCTTCTAGCGCGCGTGTTCAGTAAGGGACTCTGGCGCGGCGTCTGTGACCCGCTGGCGGCTTCGGAGGCTCCCTGCTCGGAGGGATGGCCGGAGGTGCAGTAAGCGGTGGCTTGGGAGCTGGCCTGAATGGTGGTGACATTGGTGCTGGATTTTGGCAAGGCGCGTTGGGTGGAGGCATTGGGAGTATTGTAGGGATGAATGTCCCTGGAATTCTCTCAGGTGCAACAGCAGGAGGACTTGGTGGAGGACTTGCGGGCGGTATTACTGCAGAACTAACTGGTGGGAACTTCGGTGATGGTTTCGCCAATGGTGCTGTGTCGGGTGCAATAACTGGAGGAATTTATGGTGGACTGACTGCAAACGGTTTTTGTACACCACAAAAGATAAGGTCCTCATAATAGGCGACAAACTCAAAGTGGAGGGACAAATTGGAAGGGAAGATCTTTTGATTCACTATGAAACCTACAATAGCTACAGGTTTCTGGAGTTCAATGGCAAGTCCATTGTGCTGGACGCTGACTTGAAAAAGATTGCTGAAATAACTGCATCGAGCAATTCGACACTGATTGGTAAGACCTTGTATGAAGTAAAGGGAAACAGTTTAGTAGAAATTGATTTAAGTACAGTAGTAAAAGACTAGTTTAAGACAGCCACGTAACATTGAATGATCCTCAAATTGGACGCGCAAGGCAAGAGCGGTTGTCACCTGATTACTTTGTAATTTAGATTTGGAGTCTTGCATTCTTAATTTTGTGTTGCGTTTTAGAATCAAATGAATCTGAGAATACACCTGGTTGGCCTCCTTCTGATTTGTTCAGCTTCGCTTTTTGCTCAGCTGCCAGATTCTACTTCGCTCAGGAAACCCCTTCAGCTCCTGGAAAAAATAGACACACTCAAACTTCCAACCATCAAGGCCGATACATTGATTGGAACTGGAGACAAAATTTTGCATGGTCTCGACATCCTCAATCCGCAGCGCAAAATTGAAGCAGCAACATTAAAAATGGAAGGCGTTTCGGACCAAATCAACCCCAATAAAATTATTGGATCAAGAAGTTCAAGCCTGCAGTCCAAAGCGGACAGCCTGGCTAATATGGTGAGACTTGATCAGTACAACGACAGACTGGATGCCCTTCTGAGTCGTGTGTCGGCCAAGCTTGATAGCACGGGCAAACTGAAAATCCCGGACCCCAAGGTGATGAGTTCCCTCAATAAATTGCGGGATCGGCTGGATAGTATGAAGTCCGTCGGTGGCGTAGGAAATATCCGCGTAGCGGAGCAAAGACTGAGTTCTTTGGAAAACTCGGCAACAGCGAAAGTGGCCGGTCTCAGCAATGCAATCAATAGCAAACTCGATTTGTTCAATCAGAATGGAGCAAAATTGGGCAATGTGAATCTCCAGGGCGGGAATTCAGCAGGCCAAGCAAGCGGAATTCTTCAGCCTGCTTCACCTAACCTTGGGCTTCCCACGCAATCATTGCCATCCCTGCCAGGAACAAACCCTGGTTTGACTCCTGCTGCCGGTCTTACCTTGCCAGGTACACAAGGTCTTCAAATTCCCAAAGCAGATACTCCTCAGCTTCCAAAGGCCGAAATAGCCGAACTGGGAAGTGTTCAAAAGGAAATTGCGAAGGCCTCAGGTGTTACGGGTGAGATCTCATCCTACCAGAAGGACTTGAAGGGGATCACGTCAGGAGAAATTGGGAGTGCTGATGAATTGTCCAAAGACCTTGAAAAAAAGGCCCTCGAAATGGATGCCGTTAAGGGCATTCAGAAGGAGGTTCTGACCGCTGAACAACACAAAGCAATGCTGGACAAGTGGAATAGCGAGCCCGAGTACAAAAAGGAGATGGCAGTCAATCTGGCCAAAGAGGCGGCTGTGGATCATTTTGCTGGGCACGAAAAGGAACTGATGGCAGGTATGGATCAACTCTCCAAAGCAAAATCCAAGTTGAAGGATCTAGAAGAGGTAGCGAATATTTCCGGTGAACGCACAAACCCGATGAAGGGAAAGCCATTCATCGATCGGCTTCGCCCCGGCATTAACGTGCAAGTTCAATGGCGGCAAATTGTCTTGCTTGACATCAACCCATTCGTAGGATACCGTATCAGCGGCCGCTGGATGGCTGGTGTCGGTTGGAACGAACGCATAGGCTTTAGTTCAGACAGCTATAGTTTTTCTGAACTTGATCGCGTGTATGGCGTACGTTCGTTTGCGCAATTCAAGATAAAGGAGGGCAACTATTTGATGCTGGCACCCGAACTCATGAATACATATGTCCCGGCGCATACCGTTCCTACGGGAGAGAGCAACAAGAAGTGGGTGCCTGGATTGATGGCGGGATATAAGAGAGAATTTCGTTATTCTCCCAAGGTGCTGGGCACCGTTCAAATTCTTTATAACCTGGTGGCGCCATCGGGACAGAGCCCCTACGTGAGTCGGTTTAATCTGCTGATTGGCTTTGAGTTCCCGCAGAAAAAAAGGGTAAAGAATTAGTTGACTCTCGAAATGTTCGAAGAGAAAACTTGGGCTATGGTCCAGTCAAATTTTTCACTTTTCACTTTTCGCCCTTTCCCAGTACACATCCATTTCCTCCAAACTCATTTCTCCCAACCTCTTCCCGTCTTTCGCTGATTCGGTTTCCAGAAACTGAAACCGCTTGATAAACTTCTTGTTAGTCCGCTCCAATGCCTCTTCGGGATCTATCTGAATGAAGCGGGCGTAGTTGACGAGCGAGAAGAGTAGGTCGCCAAATTCAGATTGTACTTTTGATGTATCGGGTGGAGCCCCGTTTTCAGGCTGAAATTCCTTTTTAAACTCTGCCATCTCTTCTTCCACTTTTTGCCATACCTGTTCTTTCTTCTCCCAGTCAAAACCTACGCCACGGGCTTTGTCCTGGATGCGAATGGCTTTGACAAGAGCCGGCAGCGATGTTGGGACACCTTCCAGAACGGACTTGTTCCCCGACTTCAATTTGATTTTTTCCCAGTTGGCTTTGACAGTTTCTTCATCGTTGGCAATCACATCGCTGTATACGTGAGGGTGACGTTCGATCAATTTTTCGCAAATTCCATTCAAAACATCAGCCATGTCGAACTGCTTTTTTTCTGAAGCAATCCGTGCATAGAAGACATTGTGCAGCATAAGGTCTCCCAGTTCTTTCTTCACTTCCTGTACGTCGTTGTCGAGGATAGCATCGCCGAGTTCATAGGTTTCCTCGATGGTCAGGTGGCGGAGGGTTTCCCAGGTCTGTTGCTTGTCCCAAGGGCAATTCTCGCGGAGCTCGTCCATGACAGTGAGCAGGCGGTCGAAGGCTTGCAGCTTGGCAGCACGGTTTGCATCGGGGGCGGATAAAGGCTTTTTCATGGGTTGGAAACTTATTGTACGAGCTGGATGTTTTCCTTTAACTTTGGAGCAAGTTCTGCTTCGTATATCGTCATTCCAAACGGAAAAAGAGCCATGATTACCTTCTTCTTCGCACTCGGTGTTTTTGCCCTCTTCTTTGCCCTCATGTCCGTGAGGTTGATTTTTATCAAGAACGGTGAGTTCCGTGGCACCTGTGCAACCCAGAGTCCTTTTTTGGCCAAAGAGGGGATAGTCTGTGGCTACTGTGGAAAAACTATGGGAGAAGGGGAAGACTGTCCAAATGTCGACACGGAGGATCCTATGGTCACGCCACTACCCAAATTGTCCAGGAAATTCTGATTTCCTTTGTGTCTTTGTGACCTTCCTTTCAGGATATTGAATGAGGAACCTTTTGGGTACACTGATGCGCAATCACTATTTTCGCAAGCATAATTCTTGATCCGTGACGCTAATAAAATCTATTTCAGGCATTCGCGGGACCATTGGCGGTACGCCAGGTGACGCACTCACTCCCGTAGACATTGTTAGATATGCTTCCGCGTTTGGATCGTGGATTCTTTCGCGCAACGGAAGGAAAGTGGTTATCGGAAGGGACGCGCGAATTTCCGGGGAAATGGTGAGTACGCTGGTGACGGCTACGCTTCAAGGCCTCGGACTCGATGTGATCGACCTGGGCTTATCTACAACGCCGACTGTAGAGATCGCCGTGCCGTTGGAGAAGGCAGGCGGTGGAATCATACTGACCGCAAGTCATAATCCCATTCAGTGGAATGCGCTTAAACTGCTTAACGAAAAGGGTGAATTTATTTCAGCAGAGGACGGACAGGTTGTCCTGGCCTTGGCCGCATCTGATAAATTTCATTTCGCGGAAGTTCTGAAGCTCGGGAAGTACTCCCGTCGCGAGGATTACATCCAGAAACACATCAACCTCGTTCTTCGACACAAACTCGTCGACGTGAAGGCTATTCGCAAAGCAAAATTCAGCGTGGTGGTGGATGCAGTGAACTCAACGGGCGGACTTGCAGTGCCGGCGCTATTGAAGGCCCTCGGTGTTAAGCGGGTGAAAGAATTGTACTGCGAACCGACTGGGAAGTTCCCACACAACCCCGAGCCGCTGCCTGGAAATATTACAACCATCTGTCGGGAAGTTAAAAAAGGCAAGCACGATTTGGGTATTGTCGTTGATCCAGATGTGGACCGTCTTGCGCTGGTACAGGAAGATGGCAAGCCATTCGGTGAAGAGTACACGCTAGTTGCTATCGCGGATTATGTTCTGAGCCGAAAGAAAGGAAATACCGTTTCGAATCTCTCTTCTACTCGTGCGCTTCGTGATGTGACCGAGAAAGCCGGTGGCTCATACACGGCAGCTGCCGTCGGCGAAGTAAACGTAGTGACCGCCATGAAAAAGAGCAAGGCGGTTATTGGCGGTGAAGGAAATGGTGGCATTATCGTTCCCGATTTGCATTACGGTAGGGACGCCCTAATCGGTATCGCGCTTTTTCTCACTCACCTGGCCAAAAGCGGGCTTAGTGCATCGGCTTTGAGAAAGACATACCCTGCCTATTTCATTTCCAAGAACAAGATTGAGCTTACCGCAGGAATCAATGTTGATAAGGTATTGGAAGCGGTACGCAGCAAATACAGCGCAGAACGGATTAGCACGGTTGATGGTGTGAAAATTGACTTTGAAAAGGAGAAGGAGTGGGTGCACCTGCGTAAGTCGAATACCGAGCCGATTATTCGCATCTATGCCGAGTCACAGAACGAGGCAAAGGCGGACGCTTTGGCCAAGCGAATCATGCGTGACATCGAAGAGAATGTGCGCAACTAATCTGTTCGAATCAGTGAAATCTGTGGCACCTTCTATGATTCCGAGCCGTGCCAGAGAATACGCAGATTGCCGCAGA
>JANNAZ010000145.1:0-1997 GCA_031384895.1 Cyclobacteriaceae bacterium
GGCATTCATGGCGCGCCCCCATTTTCCGTCTAGACCTTTGATGGAAAGAAAAATATCCGACAAACCAAAACTGCCAACGCGATTGGAAGCAAAGAAAAGTGTATCGCCCGTGTGAGAGAGTGAAGGATGTGAATCCCATCCGCTGCTGTTGATGGCCCCCATGTTGTGGATATACCGCCACGTACTGTCAGCAGATGGCCGCTCAGCCACGTAGAGATCACAATTGCCGCGAGAGTCAGCCGCATTGCACCGTGAAAATATGAGGTATTTGCCGTCGAAACTCAAGCAGGCTGAACCTTCGTTATACGTTGTATTTATTTTGTCGAGCGCTTTAGCGGGCATCCAGATGCTGTCAATTCGCTCACTATAAAACAAGTCTTCGTCAAATTGCCGTTTGTCCAGATCAAGTTTGTTTCTTTTTGATGTAAAGAAGAGCAGGTTGTCAACGTTTCCGATAGTTGGTCCGTAATCCTCTTTCAACGAGTTTAGGTTGTCTCCCATATTGACCAGAACGGAACGGGGTGGCCGCAGGGTATCGATTTCTTTACGATAGGCAACCAATTGGTAGTAATAATCCAGGGGTACGTAATATTTCATCTTGTCCCGTTCAAGGGAGTCATACTCACGGAAGACATCGGCGATATTAAGTCCCTGGCGATGGTGTTTGAGGACGAGTTTATATAGAAGCACTGCTTCTCCGGGTGGGCCGGCCTTAGCAGACAGTCGGGCAAGTTCCCAGATCATGGCCGTACTCTCGTGAAAATTCTGGATGCCAAAGTTCCCTACGTAGAACTTAAGTGCCCGATAGTATTCCTCGATAGGTCCTGACTTCCGTAGCTCCTGCAACTTCTTGAACAACTTTGGATCATAGTAGAAGGATACGGTATTGATGTTGGGGAAAGTGAATATGTCAGACTGGCCGAACGAGGTAAGGGAGTCATCTAATTGAACTATTCCCCCTCCTTTGAATTTTTTCTTCGGCTTTTGGCTGTACCCTGCCAAGGCCAAAAGGCATAAAAAGAGCGTGATTGGGATTAAAAAAGAAGCTTTCACTGGTCGGGAAAAAATTGGAATCACCACCGGAATGCTGAAAGTTCAAATAATTTTGGCTGATAAACAACGCTTTGGCACCCCTATTGAGCATATGGGTAACCTCCTGAGGGGATTTGGCGTCACGTATATATTGTGTCATATTGACATTCCATGAGCATATTTAACCAGTTAGCGATCACACCGATGGTTCAGGAAGACTCTGAAGAGCTAGTGCAGTTGATTAATCCGGATCAGGAGTCAGATCTGAAACCGGAAGATCTTCCTGGGGAACTACTCATTCTTCCGATCAAGAACACGGTATTGTTTCCAGGCGTAGTCATCCCCATCACAGTGACACGCCAGAAGTCCATACGCCTGATTAAGAAGGCCTATCAGGGAAACCGCATGGTGGGCGTCATTGCACAGAAGAATAAGCTCACGGAAGATCCGGCGGTAGAAGATATTTACCGCTATGGAACCGTTGCGCGCATTATCAAAATGCTCGTTCTTCCCGACGGCAATACCACGGTCATCATGCAGGGCAAGAATCGCTTTGCGATAAAAGAATTTGTTCAGGAAGATCCCTACCTCATGGCTAACATTGAGTTATTGATCGAGCCTCCCCTGGATCTTGAAAACAAACAAGTTCAAGGGCTCATTCAGTCTCTGAAAGATTCGGCGAGCAAGATTCTTCGGTTAAATCCGGAAATCCCGCAGGAGGCGCAGGTAGCGCTGGACAATATTCACAGCACTTCATTTCTCATTCATTTTTTATCCAGCAACCTTAACGTGGAGGTTAGTGAGAAGCAGAAAATTCTGGAAACCCCCAACATCATCGACCGGGGCACTCTTCTTCTGCAGTTCATGTTAAAGGAAATTCAGTTTCTGGAGATTAAACATGAGATCCAAAAGAAAGTACACACAGACATTGATCAGCAACAGCGCGATTATTTCTTGCGCCAGCA
>JANNAZ010000205.1:0-1548 GCA_031384895.1 Cyclobacteriaceae bacterium
GGGTATGCGCCGGAAATGATCGAGATGATGAAGGGCGCAGGCACCCGCACATTCAAGCATCGCGCCGGCATGCCGGTCCTCGGGATGATCGGCAAGTTTGGCAACGCCAGGTTGAACGGGGGTGTTAATGCGCTGTTGGACACCTGGATCCGTAAGGTCGGCCCGGAGCAGGCCCAGGGCGGCCGTTATTTGTCGAACTATACCTGGCATGGCGACCAGAACCCGTCGCATCCATGGATATTTGGTGTCCAGGGGTCTGACTGCGATCTTTCCGATATGCGCTTCTCCAAACTCAACACCAGTTGGGGAAAGAACTTTGTTGAAAACAAGATGCCGGAAGCCCACTGGAAGCTGGAATGTATCGAACGGGGCGCCCGGATCGTAGTCATCACGCCGGAATATAATCCCACCGCCTATCGGGCGGACTACTGGATGCCGTTACGGCCACAGTCCGATGGCGCGATTTTCTTGGGCGCCATGAAGATCATCGTCGATGAGAATATGCATGACGTCGACTTCCTGAAGGGTCATACCGATGCGCCCTTACTCGTCCGTACCGACACCTTGCAGTTCCTCGATCCACGCGATGTCGTTGCCGACTATAAGTTCCCGGACTTCTCCAAGAGCTATTCGGGACGGGTACAATCTTTGACACCTGATCAGGTCGCGCGGCTGGGTGGGCAGATGGTGTGGGATCTGAGCAAGAAGCAGGCGGTCCCGCTGCACCGTGAACTGGTCGGTTGGCACTATCAGGACAGCGGCATCGACGCCGCCCTGACCGGGACCTACCGCGTGAAGCTGCTCAATGGGCGCGAAGTCGATGCGATGCCGGTCTGGCAAATGTACATGGTCCACTTCCAGGATTACGATCTGGACACCGTCCATCAGATCTGTCGGACACCGAAGGATCTGTTGGTTCGGTGGGCGCGGGACTCCGGTTCGATCAAGCCTGCCGCGATCCACAATGGCGAAGGCACGAACCATTATTTTCAACAGACTTCTAACTCTCGTGGCGCTGCGATGGTGCTTATCTCCACCGGCAACGTGGGCAAGTTCGGCGCCGGGCAGTGTACCTGGGCCGGTAACTATAAGGCCGGGGCTTTTACGGCCACGCCCTGGTCGGGCGGCGGTCTTGGTGTGCATACAGGAGAGGATCCTTTCAATCTCAACCTCGATCCGAACGCGCATGGCAAAGAAATCAAGATTCAGCAGTATTACTACGGCGAAGAAGTCGGCTATTGGGGTCATGGGGACACTCCCTTGATCGTCAACACTCCCAAGTACGGACGCAAGGTGTTTACGGGCAAGACCCACATGCCAACCCCGAGCAAGTTACGGTGGGTGTCTAACACTAACCATGTCAACAACGCCAAGCATCACTATGACCTGGTCCACAATGTGGACCCCAACATCGAGACCGTAATTACGCAGGATGTCGAAATGACGTCGGACATCAACCATAGTGATTTGGCCTTCGCCTGTAACACCTGGATGGAGTTCACCTATCCCGAAATGACGATCACGGTCTCCAATCCCTGGGTGCAGATC
>JANNAZ010000207.1:0-21885 GCA_031384895.1 Cyclobacteriaceae bacterium
CATCTGCACCAACCAAAATTATCAGCTCACGAATTCTTCCTCCTTCGACCCACCCTCTAACCCAACCTGGGAATGGCGCCTCAACGGCAGCCTGGTCTCGACACAGCAACATTTGAATACCTCATTCACCGCTGCTCCGCAGGAACTCCGCCTCAAGGCCCTGATTCCGGGATGTGAAAGTGAAACAATCAAGAACATTGCGACTGTCGTACCTGGACCTGCTGTAGATTTTCTGGTTAATGATGATTGCGCTGAAAACCTTATTTCATTTTCCAACACAACCACGGGTACTGTCTCTGGATATGCGTGGAGTTTCGGTGATGGTTCGCCGAGTTCCTCCCTTCCACAACCCGTTCATACGTATACTAATGCCGGGGCCTTTCAGGTTTCGCTAACAGCAAGCAATCTAGCGGGCTGCCAAAACCAAATGGTCAAGCCATTAAAAATCTATTCATTACCCCAACCCGATTTCTCCGTCGGTCTGCCTCCGTTTTCTTGCAGCAATACACCCACGCCTTTTCAAAACAATACACCGGCACTTACCGATAGCAACATTGCTGACTGGGCGTGGAGTTTTGGCGACGTTGCAGGAAGTTCCTCCACGAGTCAAAGCCCGTCGTTCACTTACGCGACAGGCGGAAATTACTCGGTTGGCCTTACCGCCACATCTGATTTTGGGTGCGCAAAAACATTGACAAAGCTAGTTGCCATAGGATCATCACCCTTGGCTGACTTTACGGTTGGGCCTTCGTGTCTCAACAAGCCTACTGCTTTTACCGACATCTCAAGCGGCGGCGTTCAATCAAGGATCTGGCAAATCGCATCGAGCAGTTTTGCGGTCCCTAACCCAACTTACACGTTTACATTGCCTGGTAGCTTTGCTGCGACGCTCACCGTTACCGCGCCGGGTGGCTGTAGCAACATGCTAAGTAAGATGATCAATGTTCCCGTCGCGCCCAGCCTTGTGTTTGCGACCAGCAATGCGTGTGCAACTCAGTTTTCAATTTTTTCCGACATGACGGCACCAGCCGGCGACCCGGTAATCGGCTGGAATTGGAATGCGGATGGTAATTCCATCACCGGCAATCCTGCGGAATACACATTCCCAAGTTCTGGTGTCTTCAATGTAAAGATGACAACAACGCATGCGTCGGGGTGTACATACACGCTCTCCAACAACATCAACATTCATCCATCACCTACCGCGGCGTTCACTCCTTCACCTGACCGGGGTTCCGCACCCCTGACTGTACAATTTGAGAATACCTCGCAAGGCGCTATTCAATATCAATGGATATTTAAAGATAAGACACAGTCAACGAGCGCCGCGCCGTCGCCGGTTTATACATTCATCGACCTGGGAGAATACAGTGCGGAGCTGACGGCAGTAAATTCTTTCGGTTGTATCGATATACTGTCGATGCCGATTTCTGTCTTAATTCCTTCCATCGACCTGTCCATGACGGATTTTTCTTTGGTAACTGATCCGGTGACGGGAAATCTCAAGTCTGTTGTCACTATACTGAACAACAGCAATATCCCTCTGGAAAACGCTGAGGTAGCACTGCATCTTTCGGACAAAGCGGTGGTGAATGAAACGCTTGTGGTGAACCTCAGTCCGGGCCAATCGAGTACGCAAACGCTTTCGTTTACACTGCCCTCGTCCCAAATTGACCTCAGCTATGTTTGCGCGGCCGTGCTTTCGGAGAAAGACAGTCAGCCGGATAACAATAAGCGGTGCTTGTCACTTGAGGACGTGGATCATGTTTTCGCTCCGTACCCCAATCCAAGTTCCGGAGTCCTTCAGGTTGATTGGATTTCTGAGAATGTTGGCTCGGTGCGAATTACGGTTTACAATTCCATGGGCAAACGGGAATATGAATGGGAGACTTCATCAGCCGTTGGCCTCAATCAATCGGTGCACGATCTTGCGTTTTTGTCAGCTGGAATGTACTATGTAACGATTCAGACCTCTTCGTCTCTGCAAACCATGCGGTTTCTTCGTCAATAACCCGCTTGTTCATTCGCCCTTCTTGCTAACTTTAGCTTAAATTTAATTTTTCCATGAAGATAAAGTTAGACCCGATTGACCGGAAAATTCTGGAATTGCTGCAGGCAAATTCCAATATTACCAATGCACAACTGGCGCTGGAAATCGGATTGTCCGCTGCCCCTACACTGGAGCGGGTCAAGAAATTGGAAACAGCGGGCGTTATCCGAAGCTATCATGCTGTTGTTGACCCGAGTAGTGTTGGACTCGGTGTTAGTACGTTTGTCATGGCCTCGCTGAAGGGGCATAACAAGGAGAATATTACCAAGTTTATCAAGGCCATAGCCGATATTAAGGAGATCGTAGAGTGCCATCATGTTACGGGCCAGGCCGACTTTATCCTCAAGATTGTTTCCCCGGATATCCCGGCGTATCAAAATCTCATGCTTGAGAAGGTGAGTAACATAGAAGTAGTTGACAATCTTCAGTCGATGGTGATTCTCTCGACGTTTAAGGACACAAAAATGATCCCCATACCGGAAGCATGACCTCCTCAAAGACACTTGTTTTGAATCACAACCAGGTACGGCAAAAAATTCGCCGTATGGCATTCGAGATTTACGAAAGCAACTTTTCCGAAAAGTCAGTTGTCCTGGCTGGGATTGACGGACAAGGATATTCTCTTGCCCGGGAGATTGGAAAAGAACTAACTTCCATTTCCCCGCTCAAGGTAATTCCTGTAAAAGTCCTCATGAACAAAGAAACGCCGCAAGACGGTGAAGTCACCCTGGACGTTGACCTTGACACCCTGAAAAAAAAGTCAGTGATTCTTGTTGATGATGTATTGAACACTGGCCGGACATTGGCCTATGGTATGAAGCCCTTCTTGGCCGTGGAAGTAAAAAAAATTGAAGTCGCCGTACTGGTCAACCGAAGCCATCCCCAATTTCCTATTCAGCCGCAGTACACCGGTTATGAATTGTCCACCACACTGAATGAACATGTTACGGTGGTGCTCGGGGAGAAATCAGCAGTTCATCTTCATTAATCTACCATCCATGTCTGATTATTTACGCACCGATCGTAAGCGCGTCACTACACACCAGCTTCAAGAGATGAAGATCCGGGGTGAGAAAATTGCAATGCTTACAGCGTATGATTTTAGCATGGCGAAGATTATCGATCACGCTGGAATTGACGTTATTCTCGTTGGGGATTCAGCCTCCAACGTAATGGCGGGCAACGAGACGACACTGCCGATCACGCTTGACCAGATGATCTACCATGCAAGTTCTGTTGTGAAAGCAGTAAAACGCGCCCTTGTCGTTGTCGACATCCCATTCGGGTATTACCAGGGAAGTTCGGGTGAAGCGCTGCGCTCATCAATCCGGATCATGAAGGAATCGGGAGCGCATGCGGTAAAGATTGAGGGCGGGAATGAAGTAAAAGATTCGGTGCTGCGAATTCTGAGCGCCGGAGTGCCCGTGATGGGCCATCTTGGCCTTACGCCCCAGTCGATATATAAATTCGGGACGTACACGGTTCGCGCTCGTGAAGAATCGGAAGCCGCGAAACTGGTTGAGGATGCGCTACTCCTGGAGGAGTGTGGGTGCTTTGGACTGGTGCTGGAGAAGATTCCGGCTGCGCTGGCGGAAAAGGTGGCGGGCATTCTGAAAATTCCCGTGATTGGTATTGGTGCCGGCGCCGTAGATGGCCAGGTACTGGTCATGCAGGATATGTTGGGCATTACGCATGAATTCAAACCTCGCTTTTTGCGCCGGTACGCCGACCTGCATGAAGTGATCACAGGTGCAGTCAACCAATATATTTCTGATGTGAAAGGGAAATCGTTCCCCAGTCCGGAGGAGATGTACTAGTGATCCTACTCGCAGACCGTAGGGCTTGAAACATCTGCTGGCTGACCAAACCAGACTACAGCATATTGTTCATAGATTCCAACGCCGATAGCTTTCCATTCGAGTTTCTCCCAGGTTCCTGAATTGATCAAAAGCGGATTGTGTCCCGGGCTTTTTTTCCATCCGTCTAGACCCTCATCCGCACTGGCCCCGCCTGAACTGAAGTAGGCTATTTCATATCCTTCCCCTTCATATCCTGCGATTTCCTTGGGCTTACTCCACATGCAAGCCGCCTGCTTGTGGTCGGCAGTATAGCAGCAAGCTGTCCAAGTCCCCTTGTCCGACCAACTGTGCGGATTACATTCACCGCGATTTTCATAATCATAATGCTCAGCCAGGTCGCGAACATGGGCTTGGGCTACTCGAGTAAGCTTTTCAGAGAATGGGATCGCTTTCAGCTTTTTTGATTTCCGGTATTGTGTTATAAGGTCATACAGTCTCCCCTCTTCCGGGCTGACACAAGCCAGTTGGCCCAATACAGGTATTGAGAAAAGGAGAAAAACCAGGATGCCGAAAATCTTCATTGTTTTGTCAACAGGATGCTATCCAGATGTTCCAGGTTAACGTTTTATCTGCACCCAAATTACCTTTAATGTGGTGTTATTTTCCTAATTTACCCCCCGGTTTAGTAATTCAGAATACAAACTCACATTTAAGAAACGCGCAATGAGCAATCAAAAGATAACCATCAGCAATGGAAAGTTGACCGTCCCGGATGCACCCATAATTCCATTTATCGAAGGAGATGGAACCGGTGTTGATATTTGGCCAGCCTCCCAGCTAGTCTTCGACAAGGCCGTTGAGAAGGCCTATGGCGGCAAGCGCAAAATTCAATGGAAGGAAGTGCTGGCCGGGGAAAAAGCATTTAACAAAACCGGAAACTGGATGCCGGAAGAGACCCTCACGGCCTTCAAAGAATACCTGGTCGGCATCAAGGGTCCGCTGACCACACCCGTCGGAGGCGGGATTCGTTCACTGAACGTCGCCCTCCGTCAAGATCTTGACCTGTATGCGTGCGTTCGGCCCGTACGCTGGTTCAAGGGTGTGCCTTCTCCTGTTAAGGAACCGCACAAAACAGACATGGTGATCTTCCGCGAAAACACAGAAGATATTTATGCGGGTATTGAATTTCAAGAAGGTTCAGATGATAACAAGAAGTTCATGAACTTCTTCAAAGAGTCTTTCCCCAAGCAATATAAGAAGATCAGATTCCCTGAGAGTTCAGGTATCGGCATCAAGCCGGTTTCACGTGAAGGTACAGAACGGTTGGTACGCAATGCATTGGAGTATGCCATCGCCCACAAGAAGCCAAACCTTACGCTCGTTCACAAAGGAAACATCATGAAGTTCACCGAAGGTGGATTCAGGGATTGGGGATATGAATTGGCCAAGCGTGAGTTTGGCGCCGTTGATCTCGAAGGCGGACCCTGGCAGGTGATTAATCACAACGGGCATAAGCTGGTGATCAAGGATGCAATAGCTGATGCCTTTCTACAACAAATCCTGTTGCGCCCAGATGAGTACTCGGTCGTAGCAACCCTAAACTTGAATGGCGACTACATTTCAGATGCACTGGCGGCCATCGTTGGTGGAATTGGAATTGCGCCCGGAGGAAACATCAACTACAACACGGGCTTTGCCATTTTTGAAGCAACTCACGGCACGGCTCCCAAATACGCAGGACAAGATAAGGTGAACCCCGGATCAGTAATCCTTTCAGGCGCCATGATGTTTGAGTATATGGGTTGGCTGGAAGTAGCGAACCTGATTTACAAGGGTCTTGAGAACGCCATTGCCGCCAAGCGGGTCACTTACGATTTCCATCGGCAAATGGAGGGCGCTACTTTATTGAAGTGCTCTGAATTTGGACAGGAAATCGTGAAGCATATGTAGCCAAAAACGTTTGGCTAGGCCAATGCTTTCTTCCGATGATCAATTCCTTCGCAATCCGGCTCGGGACTCGTCTGGGCTTTCTCTACGCTTTGTAAAATGCCGTCTCCAATTACCTTTTCGGGAATAGTTTATTGCACGTATTGACTGAAATTGCTTATTTACTACAGTATGTTGACCAAACCTTAACTCTTATGCTTATCAGATCTATTGTAATTTCATTCTTCCTTTTGCTGCGTGTTTGCTCACTTTCAATGGCACAGGATATTACCGGTGGCGTTGATTTACATATTGGAAGCGGCTCAACTTTGTTTGGTTTCTCGGGTCGCTATGAAGCGCCAATCAAGGATCAATTTAGCTGGATGGCCACTGCAGGTTTGGGGTTTGGATCTGGCGTTACGCTCTTTACGTTACAGGGAGGGGCAAAGTATACTTTTGACGAGAACGTTTACCTCGGTGCCGAAATAGGCCCCTTGCTTTTCTCAGGAAGCGGAGCTTCGGACACGCGCTTCGCATTCACGCCAACGGTTGGATACAAATGGGACAAATTTGACCTTAGCAGCAGGTTCTTTGTCGGTAGTGGTTTTAATTTCTTCAATATCCGCTTCGCCTACGTATTCAGTTCCCGGTAATTGGAAATTGCCAGCGGTAACGCAAAAACAATAGCGGCAAAGGGGTGGAGACTAGTCGGTTTCTCCGGATTGGGCTTTCCACAATAGTGCGAATTGTGCTAACTTTCGATCTAATTAATCTTACCATGACAAAAGTTATTGCAAGTGTCCTGCTTTGCCTGGCCTTCATCGGCTCTTTTGCCCAGGATGAGGGAGCGGTCGTAAAAAAGGAACGAATTCAACGCGATAAGGGAATCTTTGTTGGAGGCGGAATTTCCCTTGCCTCCGGATCAAATCTGGGGGACTACTCCACGGGGATCAATTTTGAAGGCGGGTTTAACAAGCGACTCAACCGGATATTTTCGCTCGGCGCCTCGATTTCCTACCTGAAGTTTAATTATGATGCGGAGGTATTAAAAACCAAGCCAGATATTAATGGGACGGGCCTAAGCCCTGATTTTTACTACGATACCCAGGCCGCAACTATTAATGACGGTTACTTTCTTAACCTTTCCGGCGGGGACGTCAGCATCATTTCATTGGCAGCTAATCTGAAATTTAATTTTGTTCCCGTCAAGGACAATTCGGTGATATCCGTTTACGGGTTTGCGAAACCTTTTATCGCAAGTGCATCGGTGAGTTCAATTTCAGGATATGGGGAGTACTATTACTACGATGGCGTAGACTATGTTCCCGATCCAACTGGCGGCTTCTCTGGAGGATCAGGTGACGTTTCCGGAGCCTATGAATCAAAATCGTCCATCACAGGCGGTATTTATGTCGGGCCCGGAATTGAAATTAATCCAGCAAAACCGATTTCTATTTTTGTCCAGGCTTCCTTTGGCTACACGTTCCCCATGGAGGTGATCAGTACCCGCTCCTACGGCAATGACTATAACATCGATCTGACCAACCCGAGTTTTCCGTTGAAAAGCCTTGGATTTACATCTATTAATTTTTCTGCCGGCGTTTCCTTCAATCTGGATTAAGTGATTATGAAAGGCGACTTCCTGGTTGCTATTTTTCTTTTCTCGGGATTTCTGTCTGAAGCCCAGTTCAAACTGTATGAGCAGGGAATAGATGCTTATCAGAAAAAGGACTATACTCAAGCCATAAGACTCCTGACGGATTATCTAGACAGAGACACGCGCGACAAAGAGCTTGATGTAGATGTGCATTATTACCTTGCTCTTTCACACTTTAAGACGTCCTCATACACTAGCGCGGTTCGTGAATTCGATGAGGCCTTACAGGCAGGACATAAAAACACAGGCAATATTCATTGGTTCATGGCCAAGTCCTATGTTGAGTTGAGAGCCTATCCCGATGGACTGAGGGAGTACGCCAAAGCATTAGAGCAGATCACAGACAAGCCAAGCCAGGCGAAATTGTTCTATGAGCGGGCCATGCTTCATGAGAAGATGGGCAATCGACCTCTTGCGTCGGAGGATTTACAGAACGCACTTGCCGCTGAACCCACCCATGTAGAGTCCAGGATAATTTCAAAGGAGTGGAGTGCAGTGGGTGCGCCAAACCAGGTTGCGGGAGCAAATCCTGGCGAAAAACTTATAGACAGCCAAAAACCATCAGGGTCCCGCTCCACGGAAAAGAAGAAGGCCGCAACCCTGCCGCCAGTGAATCCGCCAATAGTCGCTGCTGAAAAACCCGTTGCTGAAAAACCCGCTGCTCAAACTCAACCATTGCTTACTTCTGCACCTGGCGTAAGCACCGCCGCTGTCGTGCCTACACTGGCCGATCAGTTCGCAGGGGAAAAGAGGTATGCCCTTGTTATTGGCAACAGCAAATACCAATTTGTTTCCCCTCTTCGGAATGCGGAGAATGATGCGAATGATATAGCCTCCGAGTTAAAAAAATTAGATTTTGAGGTCATCAAAGTGATCAATGGTGACTACAACCAAATGCGTGATGCCTTCAAGAAATTTCACGAAAAATTATCAAACGGTCCTAAAGATCAAACAGTAGGACTCTTCTATTATGCTGGTCACGGTATCCAAAATGAAGGAGAAAATTATCTTGTGCCTGTGGAGGCCAACGTTCAGTATGAAGATGATATACCGCGCACCTGTATGCCTGTGCAACGAATCATTATGGCCAATATGGAGAGGTCAAACTCACGGATCAATATTTTGATTCTGGATGCGTGCCGGAATAACCCTTTTCCTTCCGGTTACCGTTCCACAAACTCCGGCCTTGCGGAAATACGCCGGGCTAAGGGGTCATTCATCGCTTATGCAACGGCGCCCGGTTCCATTGCTTCAGATGGAGAGGGGAGGAATGGACTATATACGCAAGAGTTGCTGTCTGCCATGAGGAAACCCGGAATGTCAATTGAACAGGTATTTAAGGAAGTGAGAAAGAATGTGCTCAAACTATCCGATGAGAAACAGTATACTTGGGATAGCTCGAACATCATAGGCGATTTCTATTTCAAATTCTGAGACCTATCGGGAAAGTTCCACGGCCAACTAAACCACATTTAACTATGAGAGGCTACGCGACGATTGTTTTTCTTTTGGTAAGCCACTCCGTATTGTCACAGGTGCAGGAATTGAATGCGCTTGTAAAAACATGGCAAGGCTCCATGACACAGGTGGTAACCGGTTCCCGTACCATCGATCAGGAGATCCTTTCTCCTGAACCAGCCACCATTCGATACAACTATACGGAGACTGACCAGAAAGGAGTCAAGATAGTGTACGGGTATGAGTTCAACCTGGCCGACATCGATCCATATACCGTTCGAACCGAAACACAAAAGGACATCCTTTGGGTTGTGCTATCGGTGCGGAATAAGCAAAAATTGGCAAAGACGTTTAAGAATGAAGCCGTGCAGGCGTATGATGAAACCATCAAGATCCATTCGAAGAATATTGACAATGCCCGCGAAATGGTCGATGTGATCAAGAAGGCGATCCCCTTGGCCGAGAAAATTGTAACAACCCGACTCAAACTTACCGATTACAATGAAATGGTTTCCTGGCTCTTAGCCCATGTGCAGGATGTGGACCTCGGCACCAAGAAGGTAAGTCAGCAAATGACAAAAGGCGTTTTTGTTGGGAGCCTTAAGATGACTGTCATAGAATCGGATGCCAAGACATCTCACGAGGAAAACTTTGAATTCAATTTGGCTGATATGAATGTAAATTCCATAGCCTTTAAGGTCAGGGGCAACCAGTTCGGGCTGAGCATTGAGATGATGCAGGGACTTAAGTGCGTGTATTACAAAAGGGACGGAGAGGTCAAATCCTTTGTGGATGAAGTGATTATTGAAACCCGTAATGTGGATGAGGCTCGTGATTTAAAAAACCTGCTGACCTTGGTGGTGCCTCTCGCCGTAACCAAAGTGGCAAGCGATATGCCCGCTGTTAGTTCTGAGAAGGATGGATTGAAGTTCATCGCATCTGTTTTAAGAGAGGTGAAGTACGGCGATCATCAAATCACTCAAACCATGGAGCCAGGTTGCCTCACTGCCTTGGCGCAAGTTAATCAGGGGTCAAGTTCTGCCGAAAAGAATTCATTTGCCTTCAATTGGATGGACCTTAACCCCAATGACTATAAGATAGAAGTGGCAGGTGAGAAAATGTTCATTGACGTGATAACCCTCGAAAAAAAGAAGATTATCCAGCACAGCAAGAATGACAAGCATGATGGATATGAATCAGAGGCAAGGTTTTACACAGTAAATATGGAGGATGCGCGAAGGATGAAATTCGCAATGGACAAAGTCATCGATCAATGCAAAAAGTCCTATCGCGAGCCTTTTCAGCCGGACGTGAAAAGCATGGTGAGCTATCTGCAGAAATCCATTGGGGAAGTCACTCTGGAGGGGATAAGTATCAAGCAAGTTTTTGAGCCGGTAGCGGATAACAATAAGATCAAGCTGACAAAAATTACTGTAAAGACCAGCAATAGCACAGAAGAGGTTTTTGAATTTAATCTTTCAGATATCAATCCCGCTTCGCTTGCGTATGAACTTCAGGGGAAGGAATTGCAAGTATCGTTCGAGACAAATTTCAAGGCAAAAATTATCAACTATTACAAGGGAGGAAAAATACAGCCGTATGCTTACAAAGTGGATATTTCCATGCCCGATGCGGAGACAGCTAGAAATGTGATGAGCGCAATTCGAAAAAGCGCCGAAAAGCAAAAGAAGTAGATGCTATTGCTGAATTCCAGGTAGACTAAAGTTCAAGCATCTTCACCACCGTCATCGCGGCTTCCTCTCCTTTATTTCCCAATTTTCCGCCCGCTCGTTCAAGTGCCTGCTTTCTGTTTAACGTAGTAAGTACACCGAAGGCTACCGGCTTGCCGTAAGCAAGATTAACGTGCATAATGCCCTGCGCAACGGCCTGGCAGATGTAGTCAAAGTGCGGAGTGTCCCCCTGGATCACACAGCCAATGCAAATGACTCCGTCAATTCCTTTCTGCTCCGCCATCCACTTCGCGGCGAGAGGGAGTTCAAAACTGCCCGGCACATTTTTTCGGATAATGTGCTTGTGCTTGACACCAAGGGAAATAAGCGCATTAAACGCACCCTCAAAAAGCGCTTGGGTCACATCCTCATTCCATCCAGCAACAACAATGGCAATCTTCTTATCGGAGAGTTTGTGCGGAGACTTACCTGAAATTGACTTGAGCGGTCCTGACATATGAATCAAATTACTAATTAGCGAAAAGCCAATAGTCAAAAGCTAATAGCTAACTGCCAACCTCCAGCCGCGCCTTGTACTTCCTGGCGTTCTGAAAATCCGTACTCTCCCAATATTCATCAATCACCCGCTGATACACCTTGATGGCTTTATCTTTCTGATTTGACTTCTCGTAGGCCAGACCAGCCTTCATTAGGTAGGTGGGTGTAAAGAACTTGTTGGGCTTATAATTTGCCGCCTTGTCGTAGTACGTGGCCGCTTCTTCGTATTTCTTCAACTCCATGTGTGCATCGCCTATCAGGCTGTATGCACGGGCTTGAATCAATTCGTCCTTAGACTTGAAATCTTCAAAATAATAAATGGCCAACTGGAACTTACCCTGCTTGAGCGACACCGCACCCGCGTAATAGTTCGCGAGGTTTGCCGCGTCGGTCATCCCGTAGTCTTCAATAATTTGTTTGAACCCCAAGTTGTTGCCGTCACCCTCCATGGCCAGCGCAAGGCTGTCACCCTCAAAATAACGGACCGCCTGGAACATCTCCTTTTGAGCCAAGTCATCCTGGCTGCTCATCCAGTATTGGTAGCCGAAAAATCCCCCGACTACAACGGCCAGGATACCCAATACACCAAAAACGATTTTTGGGTTATCTTCAATCCAATGTTCAACACCCTCAACCTTCTCGGCTAAAACTTCCGGGTTTTCGAGTAAGTCTTTGTTTTCTTCGTTTTTTGCCATGATTTCTAAAAGTATGCCCCTCCGCTCCAATACCAAATGGACTTGACACGGAAGGGCTGCAAAACTATAAATTCGGCCTCATTTAACAAACCGTGGGGTTTGCCGGGGATTAATCTGTAATGAACGGGTAGTCTGACTGAACATAGATATCCGTCAATGCCTCCTTCGGGTCAGGGTAGTTTGACTCTTCAGCAAATTTCACGCTTTCTTCTACCTCGGCATTCACCTTAGCCTCAATGGCCTCCAGGTCTTCGTCACTTGCATATTTTCGTTCGAGAATAATCGTGCGGACCACCTCAATCGGATCGCGCTTCTTGTATTCATCTACTTCTTCCTTGGTCCGGTACTTTTGTGGATCGGACATGGAATGACCTTTGTAGCGGTACGTTCTGAATTCAAGAAGGGAAGGACCTTCGCCTGCACGAGCGCGTTCTGCGGCTTTTGCTACAGCAACATGCACCGCTTCTACGCTCATTGCATCAACGGCTTCTGAGGGCATGTCATAGGCATCACCCAGGGTATACAATTCCGTTACGTTCGAGGTCCGCTTGACCGAAGTGCCCATCGCGTATCCATTGTTCTCGATCACAAAGATCACAGGAAGTTTCCAAAGCATGCTCAGGTTGAGTGCTTCATGAAAAGCGCCTTGGCGAACAGCACCATCACCCATATAACAGATGCACACGTTACTGGTCTTGTTGTACTTTTCTGCAAAGGCAATTCCAGCACCCAGTGGCACTTGCCCGCCAACGATCCCATGGCCTCCAAAGAAATTCTTTTCCTTGTCAAATATGTGCATGGATCCACCCTTGCCTTTCGACACACCGGTTTCCTTCCCATACAATTCAGCCATGACTTTGCGTGGGTCAGTTCCCAATCCCAGGGGATGCGCATGGTCCCGGTAGGCAGTTATCCATTTGTCGTCAGCCGTTAGGGCGGTGATTGCACCTGCCGCACAAGCTTCCTGGCCGATGTAGAGATGGCAAAACCCGCGTATTTTCTGCATGCCGTATAGCTGTCCCGCCCTGTCCTCGAACCGGCGCATGAGGTACATCATCTCAAACCAGCGCAAGTAGGTCTCCTTTGAGAAATCCTTCGTGCTTTTAGGTTTGGCTTGGGCAGTGGTTGGCATATCAATTACTTTTGAAGCGAACTGCGAAAATAGCCCTCAATTCATCAATTCCCAACTCTCAGGTGCGCCTTGAAAGACTCCATTTGCTGAACTTTAGGAACTACACCACTGTGGATGTTGTATTCGAAGGCCTGATACACTGTTTTTTGGGACGAAACGGCAGTGGGAAGACCAACCTGCTGGACGCCATTCACTACCTCTCATTTACACGGGGGGCGACCTCAAACCCCGACGCATCAAACATCCGACACGGTGAGGATCTCTTCCTGGTCCGGGGGGTGTTTCAGCTGAGCGAAAAGCCCAAGGAAGTCACGTGTTCATACTCTCCGGATCGGAAGAAGAAGATAGCGGAAGACGGGAAAGAATACACTCGATTTTCGGAGCATATTGGAAAGTACCCGCTGGTCATGGTGGTTCCGGGTGATATTGAACTCGTTTGGGACGGGGGTGCGGTAAGGCGCAAGTTCATGGACACCCTCCTGTCTCAGATGAACAAGGAATACCTGGAGCAGTTAATGGTTTATCAGACCCACCTGCGTCACCGGAACGGCTTGCTGAAGATGTATGCCGAGCGCGCCGCTGTTGACAAAGAACTTCTCGCCACGTATGACAACCGGCTGGTCGCCGCAGGCACTTACATTTACAAGCAGCGGAAGGAATTAGTCAACCGCATTGAGCCCCGCGTGAAGCAGCACTATTCCTTCCTGGTCAATGGAGACGTCGAGCGGCCCGGTATCCAGTATGAGTCCGACCTCGACACGGTCGACTTCCGCCAGGAACTTCTCTTACGGCTTGATCGGGACATTGCGCTGGGGAGAACATCGGTAGGGATTCACCGGGATGATTTCCGCTTTACACTTCAGGGATATGATTTGAAAAGCTACGGATCGCAAGGACAACAGAAGTCATTCCTGATCGCCCTGAAGCTGGCTGAATTTGACTGCCTGTTTCAAAAGAATGGATTTAAGCCTCTGCTCTTGCTGGATGATATCTTTGACAAGCTGGATGATGACCGGATCCTGAAGCTTATGCAATTGATCATGAAAGGAACTTTTGGTCAGATCCTTATTACCGATGCGCGGCCAGGAAGGAGCCTTGACGTATTGAGAGAGGCAGGGGTGAACTCACAAAATTTTGAGGTGAATAACGGTTCGCTGGTGGTGTTGCCATGAATTCTTTTGTAAAACTCAGGCCGGGCGCGTCCGCCGAAGAGCTGCTTCGGTCCGTATGAGTAGAAATTTAACGGCAATGAAAGCGCATTCCCTTTCCTGCCTTTGTATTTCCCTTAGCGTCTTGGCGTCTTCGCGGTGATTACCTACTCTCAAGGGTTTGACAAATCTGACTATCCACTCCTTGCGCAGTTTAAGTCATTAAGATCATTTCACGATTTCGTCTTATCCAAATTGTCATTCCCGCGGTCACGACGCACTATTCGATTGATAAAAAACAAGAATGTAAGGAAACCTATGCCCAGGATACTTGTCAGGATAATCGGTATTATTTCAGCATCGGAAATCATAGATCTTTTAGTTTCTCAATTAATGCACTGGTATCATTGTAAATGTTATATATCAACCTGCCTAGCCCAAAGATCGCCACTAGTCCGAAGAAAGTCAAAATGAAGTTTTTCCCGGTAAATCCATCCCATTGGTAAATTAATGTGATTACTCCGGAAATAGTCGCCAAGAAGATCAGCCCCAAAAATTTGATAGTTTCCGTGTTGAACTTAACCCGCTCCTCGATGTAGTGTCGCACCTCCATTCCAGAGATTGCAAGATGCATGCGATAATAAAATTTATCAAAATGTCATGTCAAAGGAAATCCTGACTTATTCCGGCTCGCCTGGTTATACGTATCTCTTGAAGCCGGAGGCTCATTTGGGCAGATTTTTATTCCGGACGCCCGCCCGGGGAGGAGCCTGGAGGTATTTAAGGATGCCGGTGTGGCTGCTCAGGTATTTTTGATCTAAAATGGCCAAATAGGCCACCAATAACCCCTTCAGATCCCTGAAAGACACGGTTCTCCCTTTATGGAGTTAGCGGGTTGGATTGCCACCCGTTTCTATTTTCCGTATCTTAGTTTTTTCTGGCTATTATGAGAAACCTCGTTTTCTTGTTATTCCTGGTTCCGCTTCTCACTTTCTCTCAGAAAATTGAGAACACGAAAGCCGAACTCTCGGGTGAGAAGATCATTATTACCTACGACCTCACCCTAGGCGAACCGGGCGACAGGTATAGTGTTTCCCTTTTTGCCTCTCACAATAACTTCAATTCTCCGCTAAGGAAAGTCACAGGTGACATTGGACCTAACGTATTATCAGGAAACGGCAAACGGATTGAATGGGAATCTAAGGCGGAGGTAGGCAACTACAAAGGCCAACTCACATTCGAGATAGAAGCCATCGTAATTGCGCCCTTGGCCTTAAGAACCCAATTATTATCCGCCAAAAGGGGGAAAACATTCCCACTCCGATGGCGTGGAGGAGACCAATCTCAAAATGTACGGATTGAATTGCTGAAAGGGGGAAACGTTGTGGAGGTTCTGGGGTCACCTTCCAATCAGGGTTCATTCGAATGGGACGTATCGGCGAAACAAAAACCGGGTAAGGATTATTCCCTGCGTCTGGTGAATGGGAGGGAAACCGCGAGCAGCCAACCGTTTGCCATCAAACCCAAAATTCCCATGTGGGTGAAAATTGCTATTCCCGTGGCAGCACTTGGGGCCATTCTGGTTTTGCCTAAGTCAAGTAGTGAAAACGCCACGTCGACCAGGTTGACGGGTCCTCCGGATATTTTGAATTGAGAATAAATGATTCGAAGAATTTGTCTGTTAAGTTTATTTGCGTTGGGCTTTGGAGGTCTAAAGGCCCAAGTCGAATATTTACCAGATGCCAATACCGTTGTGCTGCTTCACATGAACGAAACCAGCGGCTCGACTGTGTTGGATGCAAGTGGAAACGGTTATAGTGGAACTGCCATAGGGACAACAATTGTGAATGGAAGGTTTGGGAAAGCCAGGAGTTTCAATGGTACAAGCGATGTCGTTAACACTACCTTTAACGGAAATTTTGGTACAAACCCGTTTACTGTGGAATTTTGGCTGTACTTGAATACGTTGTCTGCACCGAGCGGTCACCAGAACGTCATTAGTAGCAGATTACCACAGTCTAGCAACACATGGTGGGTTGGAATTTTCGGGGATGGCAGAATTAACGTGGATGGTGGCAGCGGAAGCCAACCAAGCAATCCCGGAGATATTGCAGCTGGTGAATGGAACCATATTGCAGTAACAAGAAATGCTTCGAATGTTCTGACTATTTACAAAAATGGAATTGCTGTTAGGACGGGGACACAAAGCGGGAACTTTACAGGAGGTACAAACGTAGCCATCGGTGCAATCTTTGGAGGGACCGAGTTTGTGAATGGGCTTATTGATGAAGTCCGCATCTCCAACATTGCGCGCACACCAGCCGTATTCGAACCAACAACACAAGCAACCAATCTCCTGATCACGCAACCTTTTGCCTCTACGCTCCAGCTCACCTGGACCAATGGCAATGGAGCAAGCCGCCTGGTGGTCGGGAGGGGAGGGGGTACAGTTAATCAAGCGCCAGCAGATGGTGCAACCTATACGGCATCATCCTCTTTCTCGGTGGGTACCGACCTAGGTGGAGGAAATTATGTGGTGTATTTAGGATCTGGAAATTCAGTTAGTGTCACTGACATTCAGCCGGGTACGAACTATGAATTTTTTGTCTTTGAATACAACGGCACAGGAGGAGGCGAAAACTACATAACCAGTACTGCAACAGGGAATCCTGCCAGTTACACTTCTTCCGGATCCGCAGACACTACTCCTCCCGTGGTAGCTTCAAACAGCACGCCGACAACGATTGCTCCCAATACAAACCTCGTCGTGACCGGCAATTTCACGGATACCGGTGGGAGTGGAGTCAACTTCGTGAAACTCGAATATCGGGCCATCACAGGCACGGCACCCAATGATTTCATTACCGTTGATATGGTGCCGGCTACAGGCTCCGCCTTTGAGTATCCTATTCCTGCCATTCAAGTGACAGAGTTGGGTATCGAATACAGATTTTTAGTGACAGACTTTGCGAGCAATGATAATTCGGCAAACCAAACGTTGTACCGAACCCGCATCGGACATGGGGCAGGCTTGCCGATTCCATACACGAGTCCTGGCCGGGCCATTTCCAATTACCGGATCATTGCCGTCCCACTGGAATTGGATAATAAGTCGATGAACAGTGTCCTGGGTGATGAGTTGGGTAGCTATGACCCGACCAAGTGGATCATGTACCGGTATGACGGCACCCGATTTGTCGAACTAAGCGGCAGCACCCAGTTTGAAATGGGAAAGGGATATTGGTTGCTTACACCCAATACCACACCCTTGAATTCGGGGCCAGGCACCACGGCGAATGTCAGCGAGAACAACCCCTTCCAGATTACGCTAGCCCCCGGCTGGACTCAAATCGGCAATCCATACAATTTTGATATTTCATGGGCGGATGTCTTACTGGCCAATCCGGGGAGTGCACCCAATCTGGGGAACAACAGCAAGATCAGGGTCTATCGGGGCGCAGTAAGTGATGAGGATGAACTCCAGAAATTTGAGGGAGGATTTGTAAGAAACACAAGTCCCTCCAGTTTGATCATTGACATCCCGATTGAGAAAAACGCTTCTATCAATGGCCGTAAGGGCCAGCAGGATAAGATTGTAAATTCGCTGGACCAACCAAGTTGGGAAATCATGTTTAGATTGAACCAAGGCGACATGGAATACAAACTTGGCGGTCTGGGTATGCACCCCGAAGCAGCAGTCGGCTTTGACTTTCATGATGACTTCAACCTGCCCCGTTTCCTTGAATACCTCGAAGTCAAATTCCCCAAAGAACGTGTGGGCATGACCTATACAAAAGACATTGTTCCAACAGCGGAAAATTTTATCTGGGAATTCAATGTAGAGTCGAATCTCCGGGTAGAAGAAATTTCAATCGGGTGGGACAATTCTTATTTTGGAAATATAAAAGAGATTTACCTTTTAGATGTGGCTACTCACAAGATCACAGACATGTTGGCTCAAAATCATTACACCTTTAATAAGTCCTCGTCTAAAGTGTTTAGAGTGGTGTATGGAAATTCTGATTTTGTCAAGAAGGAACTTGTCCCCAATCGAATTGTGTTGTATGAGCCCTATCCCAATCCATTCATCGATCAGGTGACCATTGAATATGCGCTTCCGCAAGAATCGGTTACCATGAATGGCGAGATCGGAATTTATGATATGCTGGGATCACGGGTCTCAACCGTAAGCGCCCCGAACCAACCTGGGGCTGGCAAATGGACGTGGGAAGGCGGGACGAGCCCCTCAGGCTTGTATTTCGTCAGAATGAGATTGGGAGACCAGGTTGTCACGAAGAAAATTTTAAAGAGATAAAAAGAGGAAAAGTCAGGCTATAAAAACAGAACCTATGAAAAAGCTCATCATCCTTCCGCTTTTAATTTTCAGTCTTTGTCTATCCGCACAAACCCTCAAAGAGAAATCCAACACGGTGATTGTGGATTACTCGGATCCAAAGCCTGTTGAAACTATTTCACGCAAGAATCGTGCGCTGATCATGGGTGTTTCCAAATACACCTATGAGGATGCGCAGCTTCAGTCTCTGGACAGACCAGCAAAGGACGCACAGCAAGTCTATGACCAGCTTACGCAGAACTACACATTTGATCCAGGAGATGTGATATTGTTGAAAGACCCGACTCGGCAACAGATTCTTGATGCCCTCGATAAACTGGCACATGTGACCACGGAGAAGGACAACTTCCTGGTTTTTTATGCTGGCCATGGGTATTGGGATAAACAACGTGAATTGGGATACTGGCTTCCTTCCGATGCTAAACGCGATAGCCGGAGCAATTGGATTTCCAACAGCGACATCAAAGACAATCTTGCCATGGCCTCCATCAAGTCCAAACACACCTTGTTGATAACCGATGCCTGTTTTGGGGGCAGCATTTTCAAGAGTAGAGGCATGACATCCGAACGGCTTTTGCAACTCAATGAATTGTACAGAGACCCCAGCCGAAAGGCGATGACCAGTGGAAACCTAAGCCAGGTGCCTGATAAAAGTATTTTTCTTCAGCAATTGCTCAAAAAACTCACCGATAATGAGGATGAGTATTTGCCGGCAATTACCCTGTACACACGGATGTATGAACCCATAACAAACAATTCAGCTACCCATCCGGTATATGGAGTTATACAAGGGGCCGGGGATGAGGGTGGTGACTTCATTTTTGAAAGAAGGAAGAAATAGAGCGAAATACAGGGTACTTTTGGGCCTAATGGCCAAATCTTCAAAATCGGAAGCCGTTCACATCAGTCAGGCTATTCAGGAACTCCTGAAAGCCCAGCACTTAAAGCCAAAATTTGACGAAGCCAGCGTTGTGGTGTCTTGGGAGCGCATCGTTGGAAAATCGATCGCCAAGCGCACAAAACGAATCTATATCAGGAATAAGGTGCTTTTTGTCGAATTGCAATCGCCTTCATTGAAGCATGACTTGGGCTATCATAAGACCCATATGCTGGAGCTTTTCCGGAAGGAGTTTGGCGAAGGGGTCATTGCGGAGATCGTCTTTATGTAGGATTTAGCACCTGAAAGGACACAACGGCGCAACGGTAAATTCTGTTTTCCGACTTGCCTATCCCGAAAAAGCCATTAATTTTGCACTCCTGTTTTTGGAAATGGGGTTGCTTGTCAGGAAGAAGAGATCCAAAACAGAACGTTCTATGAAATAACAACACAGTTTTCAAGCTGAGCTTGTTGGGCGAGGTGCGAGGTGTGACAAAACCCGGGGGGATACTCAAGCGGCCAACGAGGACAGACTGTAAATCTGTTGACTTATGTCTTCACAGGTTCGAATCCTGTTCCCCCCACAGAGGGGTTTGGCGATATTGTGATTTGGTGATTTGAATACTAGCCAATCACCGGATCACCAAATGAATTGCGGGAGTAGCTCAGTTGGTAGAGCGATAGCCTTCCAAGCTATAGGTCGCGAGTTCGAACCTCGTTTCCCGCTCATGAAGAGCTGTTAGCCATTTGCTCTTGGCCATTCGCAGACACTGCCAGGAGCCAACGGCCAAAAGCTAAATAGCTATTTTGCCGTTGTAGCTCAGTGGTAGAGCACTTCCTTGGTAAGGAAGAGGTCGACAGTTCAATCCTGTTCAACGGCTCTAGGAAAGACTGAATTGAAAATGTGAATGCTCCAGGCAATGGCCCGGATCTTTGTTTTGAAATGACAGATGAAGTGAAATTTACGGATCACCGATGAGTAGCGACCATCAAGAAGGTGTCGGAAGTTTCCAGGCCACGTGGCACCGAATAACCCTTATTCGACAGGCTTAATATGTTTAGGGTGTATATATGCTTCTCAGGCGGAGAGGCGTTGAATTGTACTTATTTAATCAATTATACACTTTAAACACTAAACCGGGATTTTCAAACATGGCAAAGGAAACATTCGATCGTTCGAAACCGCACGTTAACGTAGGCACGATAGGTCACGTTGACCACGGCAAGACTACGCTTACCGCTGCAATCACCAAAGTGCTTGCAAAGAAGGGATTGGCTTCTGAAAGAGATTTCTCATCAATCGACAACGCTCCTGAAGAAAAGGAGCGTGGTATCACTATCAATACCTCGCACGTAGAGTATCAAACACTAAAGCGTCACTACGCGCACGTAGACTGTCCAGGCCACGCTGACTATGTGAAGAACATGGTTACGGGTGCTGCCCAGATGGATGGTGCAATTCTTGTAGTTGCTGCAACGGATGGCCCGATGCCTCAGACACGCGAGCATATCCTGCTTGCCCGCCAGGTAGGTGTACCTGCACTGGTTGTGTTTATGAACAAAGTAGACTTGGTTGACGATCCGGAATTGATCGAGCTAGTTGAAATCGAAATTCGCGAACTGCTTAATAACTATAAATTTCCTGGCGACACGATCCCTGTGATCAAAGGTTCAGCTTTGGGTGCCCTTAATGGGGAAGAAAAGTGGGTTGAAAAAATTGATGAGCTGATGGATGCCGTCGATAATTTTATTCCGATACCCATTCGCGCGATCGACAAAGATTTTCTTATGCCGGTGGAAGACGTTTTCTCTATCACAGGTCGCGGCACAGTTGCCACGGGTCGTATCGAACGCGGTATAATCAAAACCGGTGACCCTGTCCAAATTCTTGGAATGGGCGCTGAGGAGCTTACTTCGACAATCACAGGAGTGGAGATGTTCCGCAAGATCCTTGACCGAGGTGAGGCTGGAGATAACGTAGGATTGTTACTCCGCGGTATTGAAAAGGATCAGATCTGCCGTGGTATGGTTATTTGTAAGCCGGGTACCGTAACACCCCACGCCAAATTCAAGGCGGAGGTTTATGTACTGAGCAAAGAAGAGGGTGGCCGTCATACCCCTTTCTTCAACAAGTACCGCCCCCAGTTCTTCTTCCGCACAACGGATGTAACTGGCGAAATCATGTTGCCTACTGGCGTTGAGATGGTGATGCCCGGCGATAACGTGTCGATAGAGGTACAGTTGATCAATAAGATCGCCATGGAGAAAGGCCTCCGCTTTGCTATCCGTGAGGGTGGTCGTACTGTAGGTTCTGGCCAGGTAACTGAAATCATGGACTAATATCCTTACGGATTAGGGCGGATAGTACCACCTAAGTACCTGATAATCAAAAGAGAGCGTTTCCTGGAAAATTCCTGGAAACGCTTTTGTTTTGAACCCTTTTGTTCTACATTTGCAGTCCTTTTGAATTTAGGGTAAGGGTGAAATTCAGAAGGCCATCCGTGGAGGATTGGAAAGGGCCAAACGGGTGTAGCTCAATTGGTAGAGTAGCGGTCTCCAAA
>JANNAZ010000227.1:0-6613 GCA_031384895.1 Cyclobacteriaceae bacterium
CCGAGAAATCCACCCAGAACAGAAGCGATAAGAAGGATGATCACAAACTCCGAGTTAATGACTTTGGCAAGATTGCCAATGGAGGCCCCGAGCACTTTACGCACTCCAATTTCCTTCATTTTCTTTATGATATTCAAGGAAACCAGGGTGAATAGCCCAGTTGCAGAAAGCAACATGGCCACGGTACCCAGGAAGATAAACATGATAACAATGTTCTTGTTCGTTGTGTTCGACTCCACCATCTCTTCATTCATATAACGCCCATTGTATAAGCGGTTAGGGAAAAGAATCTTCCACTGCTCCTCCATAAATGCATTTACGGAACTCAGTTTATCCACTGGTGCTTTTACCAGGATATGGTTTACTTGATCTTTGGGCCCGTACCGAAACATGATTGGATCCATTTTTTCCCAGAGCCCATTGTTATAGATATCTTTAACGACACCTACGACATAATACCGTACGGTGTCCATCCAAATAATTTCCTTTCCAATGGGGTCCTTCATGCCCAATTCCTTGGCAAACCCCTCCGTCACGATAACTGACTCTTTCCGGTCCGTCTCTGAATCCTGAACAAAATTTCTTCCCGTTACCAGTGTTAATCCGAGTGTTGGTACATAATCCTCACCGACATCCAGAATATCCACCTCGATTTCCTTGTCTTCGTATTTGATCGGGTCATTGAAAGACGATGAGTATAGGTGGTGCTGCGAGGCCGCTATGGAGATGATGTCCCTGTTTTCAGCCAATGCATTCCGATAAGTCTCAAATTCTGACCGGTTGTTCACGTAGGTAAACACCACCCCCTCCTTATTGAAACCAAGATCAAACTCTTGCTGATACTTCGCATTATCAGTGAACGCAAAACTGCATACAATCCCTGTCAGCGAAATTGCAAATTGCAGCGTGAGGAGGATGCGTGTAAAGTAATTGGTGCCCCCAAACTTGAGCTTGCCCTTCAAGATGGTTGTCGGTTCGAATTTGGTAATATAGAAGGCTGGGTAACTTCCCGCCAGCAAACCGGTGAAGAGCAAGGCCCCTACCATGAATATCATGAAGTTTGGCCGCTCAAAATAACTCGGAACAAGCTTGAGGTCAGGCCACAAATCATTGAAAGCAGGGATCAGAAGCCATTCACCAATGATGACACCGAGAATAAGTGCAAGAAAGCAGGTAAGGGTAGTCTCACCGATAAACTGAATGACGAGATGCTTTCGGCTGCTTCCCATCACTTTACGAATTCCTATCTCCTTTAACCGGCGCGAAGAAATCGCCACTGCAGTATTGGTCAGGTTGAAACACGCTATCAACAGAATAAAAAGCGCCATTACGCCCAGGCCCACGACCGCAGCAATCGGGGATCCCTCCCGTGTCCAGGTCCCAGGCCGCTCATTGTAGCTGTCATCCACAGCCATTCCTTTGAAAGGCATTAAGGTAAACTCACGCATCAAAAAGTCTTCGCGAACCTTGTTGTTGTTTTCGGTATACAGTTTCAGTCGAGCCTCAATAGCAGAAAGGCGGGCTGGATCCTTAACCTGAATGAAGAGGTTATTTCGGAAGTACCAAGTATTCTCCTGGTACTTTGGATCACTGGCAAATTGGTTCTCATAGCGGGAAAAGGCAGGATCGTTAAAGCTCGAATTGGAAGGCTGCTTTTTAAAAACCCCGGATACAATAAACTCTTTCGTCTTCCCACTGTCGAGCACCTGAACCATCATTTTGCCCAAGGCACTCTCCTTGCCAAAATACTTCGCAGCAAGTTCATCATTGATACAAATCTGTCCTTTGTCTTTAAGGTCCCCGTTTCCTTCAATGAACTCAAAAGTAAATAACTTGAAAAATCCTGGATCTACGTTGGTAACATTATTGCTAAACAATTCTTGTCCGATCCTAAAATTCCCTCCGCCAGGACTGTACCTTACTACTTCATCAACCTCAGGCACATTCTGCCGGATCGCATTCCCCAAGGCAATCGGCACATAACCATACGTTGTTAGGTTACCCTGAAATTCACGAACCGAATTTACCCGGTAGATCGTATTGGCATTGACATGATTCTGGTCAAAACTGACGTTAAAATCGTAATTGAAGAAGGCCACCAAACAGCAGGCGATGGATATCGCCATACCGACAATATTGATGGAAAGGAACAGCTTGTTCTTGAGCATGCTCCTCAAGGTGATCAACAGGTAATTTTTTATCATGAAGTAAGGATGGTACGATATAGACCAATATAAAGGTTCCGAAGTTGCATTATGCAATAAAAGAAAAAACCCACCCTGATTCAACCGGGTCAAATCGAAGATGGGTTTATCTAACCTAAACCTAAACTATGAAGAACTAATCAGATCATCAGATGTCTGAACTCTTTGCTTCCCGAAGCTCCGCGCAAGGGAAGCCCACTGACTAAATATGGAAATGCTCTTTAATGTTTTCTGTGACCACCTTACCGTCGAAGAGATTGACAATGCGATGTGCGTAATTGGCATCGTAGGGAGAGTGCGTTACCATCACGATGGTAGTACCTTCCTCGTTCAACTGAGAAAGCAGTTTCATCACCTCTTCTCCGTTTGCGGAGTCCAGGTTACCTGTAGGTTCATCCGCAAGAATAACTTTAGGCTTGGCCACAATAGCGCGGGAAATTGCCACACGCTGCTGCTGCCCACCCGATAGCTGTTGGGGGAAGTGATTTCTGCGATGCATAATGTTCATACGCTCCAGTACTTCTTCCACACGCTTCTTGCGCTCAGGCGCAGGAACCTTCATATACAAGAGTGGTAATTCAACATTTTCGAAAACGGTCAACTCGTCAATCAGGTTAAAGCTCTGGAATACAAATCCGATTGAGCCTTTACGCAATTGAGCGCGCTGACGTTCACTGTACTTGGCTACCTCATGCTCGCCAAAATAATATTCTCCGTTGGATGGGTTGTCGAGCAGCCCCAGGATGTTCAACAAGGTTGATTTTCCGCAACCGGAGGGGCCCATGATGGCTACAAACTCTCCGTCTTTAATCTCCATGTTGATGGAGTTGAGGGCAGTGGTCTCCACTTCTTCTGTGGTGTACACTTTCTCAAGGCCTTTTAATCGTATCATAGTGGTATGCGTTAGGGTTAAGGGTTAGATGTCAATAGGTCAGAAATAGTTTTATACAATACTCAGATTATTCTCAATTGTTACAATTCATAAGACGCTTAATCAGGCAAATAGTTGCACTATTTAAGGATTAAAACCTCATTCGTTCCAAAGTTCTCATACGAGGAGGTAATCACCCGGTCGCCGGGCTTCAAACCTTCCAGCACCTCAAAATACTCTGATCCCATCTTCCGCCCCAGCCGAACATCACGCTTCACCGCCTTACCTTCGCCATCGAGGATAAAAACCCAGTTTCCACCCGTATCCTTATAGAATCCGCCCATGGGAAGCAGCAACTCTTCAGAAGGCTGGCCCAGCTCAATTCGAAGGCGAAGGGACTGCCCGCGGCGCAAACCTTGTGGGGTTTCACCTTCAAAATTCATATCTACTTCAAATCGGCCTGCGGTAATATTGGGATAAACGTAAGTGATCGTCAGGGTGTATGTCTTTCCGGCAAAGTCAGTAGTGGCCTGAAGGCCGGTAGAAATACGTGGCAGGTACAACTCATCAATGGGTACCCGAACTTTATAACTTCCAACGACATCTACCTGGCCCAATCGTTGAGCCGTGTTAATGGCCTGTCCGATCTCCCAGTGTGACGTTGAAAGTTGTCCGTCAATAGGTGCCTTAATGTTCAGGTTCTGAAGAATGGTTCGTACCGAAATGAGGTTCTGTTTCATACGGTCCTCTGAAATGTCAATATCTTTTAAGGATTGCAGTCGCCCTACCGAATCACGGCGATACGCCTCATAGGTAAACTTTCGTCGATCCACGTTGTACTTGAAGTCTGCCTCGGTCCGCTCAAAATCCTGTTTAGCAATCAATTTTTTCTCAAACAATATCGTTTGTCTATCATGCTGAGGTTTGAGAATGGCAAGCTGGTTATCAATTTGTGCGAGCGTTTGGCGTTGGTCCAGGTCATTTCGCAAGATCCCCAAACGCGTGTCGCGTGAACGGTTGATGCTTTCCACCAACTGGGCTTCCTGCTGAAGTACCGCAATCTCACGGTTCAGGTTCGAGATCTCCATGATCAGGTCGCCAGCTTTTACCATGGCGCCGCTTTCTCTCACAATGTGCTTGATGTTCCCGCCTTCCAAGGCATCCAGAAAGACCGTGCGGCTAGGTGATACTTCTCCGGTCTGTGGTATGTACTCTTTAAACTGACCCATCCTGATCTCCGAGATAGTGATCTTGTCTTTGTCTACAACAAGTTTCGACCGACGGTCAGCAAATATGAATTGGTAAGCTATAAACCCAACCAGCAGGGCGATTCCACCATAGGTGGCAATTCGCTTCACTGTCCACGTCTTCTTAACTAGCTTCTTATCCATCCTACGGTCGATTTCCTGATTTTGGGTAACTTTTTGGGGCCTGGGTGCTATCCCATTGCCAACTTCCGTGCCAACGGGCAAAAGGCCTATAAGGTTATCCTTTTTGCGAAATCTACGTTCATAGCTGAACGTCGCTGTCCGATTGCGGACGAAACATAGCTAAGTTTGGACACCCTTTTGAGGAAAAATTGCCCTCAGGCAGCATTTCCAGAAACGGTACCAACTTTGCCGGAGCAGGTTGACACGACGTGCAAATGACCCCCTATGACTGACCAAAAACGAGGCAAAATACTTATCGTCGACGACAACGAAGACCTGCTCAAGGCAGCCAAGATGTATCTCAAGCGGCACTTTGCGCACGTAGACATAGAGAAAAATCCGGAAGCGATTCCCGCCCTCATGAACAACGAGGACTATGACGTCATTTTGTTGGACATGAACTTCACAAAGGATGTGAGCAGCGGAAGCGAGGGCTACTACTGGTTGGAAAAAATTCTACATCTGGATCACTCCGCCGTCGTTGTGCTTATCACCGCGTATGGAGATGTTCAAATGGCGGTAAAAGCCATCAAAGCTGGGGCGACCGATTTTGTTCTCAAACCCTGGGAAAACGAGAAACTCCTCGCCACCCTATACTCCAGCATGCGCCTACGCGAGACTCGCGATGAGGTGAATACACTCAAGATCAAGAACCAGGAAATCAATCAGGCCATCAACAACCGGTATCTTGAGATTATTGGAACAAGCCCTGCGATGTCAAGAATCTTTCAAACCATCGACCGCGTGGCGCATACGGATGCCAACGTCTTGATTCTTGGCGAGAATGGCACCGGCAAGGAATTGGTGGCGCGGGCCATCCACCGCAATTCTCCACGCAGCAATGAAACGTTTGTCAGCGTTGACCTGGGGTCCATCACCGAAACCTTATTTGAAAGTGAACTCTTTGGCCATAAGCGTGGCTCTTTTACAGATGCAAAGGAAGACCGCCCTGGCCGCTTTGAGTTAGCCAATCACGGTACGCTCTTTCTGGATGAAATCGGAAATCTTTCTATGCCCCTCCAGGCCAAACTGCTCACGGTTCTTCAAAATAGGAAAGTAAGCCGCGTAGGATCCAACAAAGACACACCCATAGACATTCGGCTGATTTGCGCAACCAACATGCCGCTGTACGATATGGTCAAAGAGAACCGGTTCCGGCAAGATCTGCTCTATCGCATTAATACCATCGAAATGGAGATTCCCTCCCTTCGCGACCGGATGGAAGACATCCCAGCACTCTCCAATCATTTTCTCAAACACTACTCCGAGAAATACACAAAGAGCGTAATGAAAATAAGCGAAGGTGCCATGAGCCGCATGAACAAGCACCCCTGGCCGGGAAATATCCGGGAACTTCAGCACGCCATTGAACGCGCCGTTATCCTTTCCAATAGCTCGGTACTTCAGCCGGAAGATTTCACTTTCAATACCCAATCAGGCAAGGAAAGCGATCAGGCGCTCAACTTGGATCAATTTAATCTGGATGAGGTCGAAAAGCTGCTCATCCGGAAAGTGTTGAAGAAGTACAACGGAAACATCACGCAAGCGGCCTCTGAACTTGGCCTTACCCGTTCTTCGTTGTATCGCCGGCTGGAGAAGCATGGATTATAGCCGAGTACCAAACAGCGGCAGTTTTTCTTCGCCTGCCAAACTAGTACATTCGATTTCCTGTTATCGTATTAATGAAACTTTTCCGTGACTTTCGCTTTCGTGTAGCCTTCCGGGTTGTGTTGATCGGACTAGGCATGTCGCTCTTTGTGTACATGACCAGCCATGCCAACATGGTCTTCGCGGCAATTCTTACCGGACTTATCATCCTGAGTCAACTGGTGGAGTTGTACAATTTCACGGCGCAGACCAACCGCAAACTGACTCGGTTCCTCGAATCGGTCAAGTATTCGGATTTTATATCCGGATTTACAGCCGATAATTCGCTAGGTACCAGCTTTCGCGACCTGAATGCAGAATTCAATGAGGTGCTTGAGGCCTTCCGTAAAGCACGCGCGGAAAAGGAGGAACACTGGCAATACCTCAACACGGTGGTCCAGCAGGTTCGCACTGGAATTCTTTCCTTCGATCCCGATGGTAATGTCCAGTTGATCAATGCC
>JANNAZ010000230.1:0-3236 GCA_031384895.1 Cyclobacteriaceae bacterium
GGCCTGTTGGTCCCAATGCTCTTATTTCTGCCTGGGCCTTGCGGAAAAATGGACAGGCAGAGAAAGGGGAGTCTATGCTGAGAACCTGGGTTGACCAGACTTCATCGAACACGATGGCGAACTGGTGCATGGAGACCTACCAAAATAGAAGTGTGACCCTTCCGGTTTCGTCGGAAGCAGATGGATCGCGACTACTGCAGGCTATCTATACGTTGAATCCGTAGAGATTGAGCACCTCCTATTGCGCTGCTGGTTTCAGAACTAATTTTTGTGATTGACGCTCAATGGCCGGACGGTTCATCAGCATTTTCCTGAACTGTCCCGTCGCGAACATCTTGGCCTGGTCTGCATAGTGAGGGCTCATGACGTTGCCCGACTGCCCTGTAGGAGAAATGGTTTCGCCGTTTTCCAGATCACCGAAGTCAGTGATCTTTCGTAACGCCGGACCATCGAAGACAGGAAAATAGCCTGTTGTGTCCATTTTTATATCCAGGTCATTGATCACTTCTCCTCCGCCCGGCTGTGGGAATGGCCCTACGGAGAAAAGTTTGTCCAGCGGCTTCACGACGCTCAAGGCATGAGCGTGCGTGAGTGAATGGAATTTTCCCCATTGCCAGTCTTTACTGTCTTCATCGGCTACTGCAGCCAGCAAGGTAAGCGCTTTGTCGGCTGCATGCGAAATGATGTCTGTGCGTGTTTCTTTAGTCGCCGTCGTTGTTATGTCATCCCACCACGGAGAGGATTCATTTGCGATCAGAATATCAAAAGAACTTCGAGGCACAGCAGTAACCATCAGGGTATTGTACGCATCCCAACCCAGTTCATCAATCATCGCGAGCGACATAGTCTGTGAGAGCATATTGAAATAGACTGAAGGCCCAATATCCATGACGGTCTGCTCCCCATGCCAGTTCTTTAGCACTTGGATGATATCCTTGTACCTGGGATTTCCGGTGGATGCGAGCACATCTGCCATTTTCCAGCCTATCGCCGGGTGCATCTCCGACTCAACGTCCAGCGCGATCTTCTTCACCTCGTTGATGGTCCAGACCTTGTCTTCGGACAACAGTCTTGCAATTCTTCCGGCACGTGACCGCGGGTAGTAGTAACCCGGATAAAGCACGCCATCCACGCTGTCTGGTTGGTTGTTGGCTGAGTAGACAAAGCCCCATGGCGGATTGACAGCATGGGGGTTTTTGGAGAAATCATAGTAGCCGAGGTATTCATCTTTACCTGAGGCCCCATCCAAAAACAATTTTGAATTGACGTGCGCTGGTCGAATGGGTAATTTGGCTACGGCCCACCAGGCGATGTTGCCATCCGTGTCGCCGTACATCAGGTTGAGCCCGGATGAGGTGAAAAGGGAAGCCGCCTTCTGCGCATGTTCAAATTGGGTGGCATGATTTAGCATGTGGAAGGCCTGCAGCGAATAGTTTTCCTGATGATGCACAGACCACCAAAGTGAGACCGGGTTTTCTGAAGACATGGTTTGCTCCATAATACCGTTGATGATGGGTCCGTGGCGTGAGCTCTTCACCTCAAAGACGACATCTTCCGCATCCTTAACCTGGATGACCTCCTCCCGGCTTACTAATTCTTCCCATCTTAATCCAAACCTTACCTGGTTAGCATTTTCCGGATTGAGTTCTTCACGAAAGAAATCAACATCATCATTTTCAAACATGGTGAATCCCCAGCCGCAGAATTGATTGTTGCCGAGCAGACCAAAGGGCATACCCGCGAGATGGTGTCCATAAAAACGGAATCCGGGATACTCAATATGAGCCTCATACCAAACGGCAGGTTGCATGAATTGCATGTGGGTATCATTTTCGAGAATTGGAAATCCGGAAGCAGTGCGGTTGCCGGCGATCACCATTCCATTGCTGCCAGACCACAGGGGGACCGGGAGCTTGCGCAAACCTTCAGCAACTGCGGCGATGAGGGGATCGGCAGTGAGTTTTTTCGGAGGACCATTGTAATTCTTAATTTTCTCCGCTGAGGCTGACGAGTGAACGGCCAAGTCCTTTAGGTAAGCTTCGCCGAATTCCGTTCTGATTTTTTCCAATACCGGATCCACTTGCATTCCTTCAGCAAAACCAACGGCTATGAATCCGAGGACAAGGTAGATGTCCTTCGGTGTGAATTCAGTTTTAGGGATTCCGATAATAGAAAATTCGATAGGCGTTTTTCCTGTGCGGACATATTCATTGACTCCGCGCTGATAAGCCAAGGCTGCGCGCTGGAAATCCGCAGTATCTGCACTGAGGTAGTCCCGGGTGCCCGCTTCGGCAAATTGATTCAGCCCAAGCGTCCGGAATAGCTTGTCTGTTGGAATCAGGTCTTTGCCAAAGATCTCCGATAGTCGTCCACCAGCCGCGCGTCGCAGCATCTCCATCTGGAATAGCCGATCCTGTGCGTGAACATAACCGAGCGCGGAATAGGCGTCCTCCGCGTCCTTTGCATAGATATGAGGAACGCCGTATGCGTCATATAATACTTCAACCTCTTCCTTAAGTCCCTTTAGTGTGGTCGACCCCGAGTACACCGGTTTAGTGGTTTGTAGGTAGATATATGCGCTGAGCACTATGAGCACCCCGATCGTAAGAAGTACCATTAGCGATCTTTTCAGTATTTTCATGACTGAAAGTTAACCATTCACGTCATCGAGGACATATGCTAATCTGTATTTCTTTGCGCCCTTACCGTCTTTGCCTGCCTGCGCGTAGCCGCTTCGGCGAAGGCAGGCGTGAATCTTTAGTGACTTTCAATGCGAATATGAAACGAACTGTGCTTTTCCTCTTGCTGCTCCCAAACTTTCTTGCCGCCCAAAACAAGTACGGTCTGCGTGCAACACAGCTAACAGAATATAAGGCTAGCCTCAAAACAAATCCAGAGAAAGAATTGATGAACCTGGCCAAAGTCGCACCGGATATTGTCCTGGAGATAGGTTACGCAACAACCAAAAACTTTACCGGAAAGAAGATATACACCCTTGCGAAAAACGAAAAGCAGGATGCCCAGGTTATCAAAGCATTGGTATACATGACCAGCCTGCAAAGTGAAAACCGGGAAGATAACCAGGTATTTTCTATCAGTGAAGTGGAAAAAGAAATAACCACTTCTAAAGAGCCTGTTAGTTCCATACTAAAAAGCTTGTCAGCAGAAATGTACTGGAATTATTACCAGAACAACCGCTGGAAATTATACAACCGTACCGCCACTGATAAATTTGT
>JANNAZ010000269.1:0-4541 GCA_031384895.1 Cyclobacteriaceae bacterium
AAGAAGAAAAGAAAGAAGAACGTAAAAAGAATTCAAAAGGAGGAGACCTGGAAAATATGATTGTCTACGTAGATGAGTACGGCAATTTTACCACGGAACCCCCCAAAAATTTCCCTCTGGGATCAGTTAGTAAATTAAACAATAAATAATCAGTACCATGAAAGAAGGAACAGTGAAATTTTTCAACAATGAAAAAGGATTTGGATTCATCAAGCCGTCGGACTCTTCCGAAGACCTGTTTGTACACAAGTCGGGCCTTATTGATGAGATCCGTGAAAACGACCGTGTAAAATTCGATGTTGAGCGTGGAAAGAAGGGCATGAATGCCGTTCGTGTTGAAGTAATTCAATAAACCATCCCAACTGACAGCAAGTAAACAGATGAGGAAAATAACGTTTGATGCAAAAGGAGCTTCTTTTTTTAATTCTGTAAAAGAGAAAGTTGACCGCTATTTTTCCGAGCAACAACTGGATCCCACTGGGAGCCGGAAGTTGTATGTGAAGAGCAGCATCCTGGTAGTATCTGCGTTGTCCCTTTACTGTTTACTTGTTTTTTTTAACCTCCCCACCTGGGCCGCTATCGGAGCGTGTGCCCTCCTTGGCTTCAATTTTGCAGCCATTGGCTTCAATATCATGCACGAGGGAGGCCATCAGAGCTTCTCCAAATATTCTTGGCTAAACAGCCTTTCAGCGTATTTTCTTAATGTACTAGGTGGAAATACCTACTACTGGAAAATCAAACACAACATTAACCACCACACCTATACCAACATTGAGGGGGTGGATTCAGACATCGACGTTAAGCCATTCATGCGCCTGCATCAGGAGCAGCCTCGTTACGCCATTCATCGTTTTCAACATATCTATTGGGTAGTCCTATACGGAGTTTCTTACATCGCGTGGATATTTCATGACGACTTCGTTAAGTATTTTACCGGTCGCGTATCACCTAACATGCCGAAGAAAAACCTCAGCACCAAAGAGCATACTATATTCTGGTTGACCAAAGTAGCCTACGTGGGTGTGTACCTGGTTATTCCAATTCTTATGGTGGGCTGGCTGAAAGCAATTATCGGTTTTCTGATCGTGACTATCGTAACAGGGCTCTTTATTAGTATCGTGTTCCAACTCGCCCACACGGTAGAGGGAACGGAATTTACTATGCCGGATAAGACATCAGACAAGGTTGAAGAGGAGTGGGCTGTACATCAGGTTCAGGTAACGTCCAATTTTGCTACACGAAGCAAATTGCTATTCTGGCTCCTCGGTGGACTAAACTTCCAGATCGAGCATCACCTTTTCCCCCGGGTAAGTCATATTCATTATCCACAAATCAGTAAGCTTGTTCGGGAGACATGCCGGGAATACAATATCATTTACAACGAATACCCGACGATGGTCCGCGCATTTTTCTCTCACGTGCTGTTCCTTCGTAAAATGGGAACTGCATAAGAAGACAGGTTAACAACACACTAATTCAGCACAACAGCGAATGAGGCAATTAAAGATCGTTAAGCAGATTACCAACCGCGAAAGCGAGTCACTCGACAAGTACCTGACGGAAATAGGTAAAGTCGATCTGATTACTTCTGAACAAGAGGTGGAACTTGCCAAACGGATTCGCGCCGGTGACTCGGTTGCGTTGGAAAAACTTGCCCTCGCTAACCTACGGTTCGTAGTATCTGTAGCTAAACAATACCAGAACAACGGCATGTCGTTGGGCGATTTGATCAATGAAGGAAATGTTGGACTCATCAAAGCTGCATCACGCTTCGATGAGACACGCGGATTCAAATTTATCTCCTACGCAGTATGGTGGATTCGTCAGTCGATCATGCAGGCCCTGGCCGAGCAGTCTCGTATTGTGCGTCTGCCACTTAACCGGGTAGGATCGCTGAACAAGATTAACAAGACGTTTTCCGAGTTGGAACAGAAGTTCCAACGCGAGCCTTCAGCAGAGGAATTGGCCGAAGTACTTCAGATTACAACTGAAGAAATCGCCAACAACATGCGCATTTCCGGTCGCCATGTATCTGTTGATGCCCCATTTGTACAAGGTGAAGAAAATAGCCTCCTGGACGTCCTGGAGAACGATAATTCTGAAACGCCGGATTCTATGCTCATGGCGGATTCCCTCCGTCGCGAAGTGAGCCGCGCGCTGTCTACCTTGCCTCAACGTGAGTCTGATGTGATGGCACTCTATTTTGGTTTGAATGGCCAACAGGCGCTCACCCTCGAGGAGATTGGGGATAAGTTTGATCTGACCCGTGAACGGGTGCGTCAAATCAAAGAGAAAGCAACACGTCGCCTTCGACAGAATTCAAGGAGCAAGACGCTGAAGTCTTACCTGGGCTAGTCAACCTACTTCTTTCCCTTTTCGTAAATAACTTTGCCATCAAAGATGGTCGTAACGACTTCGGTTGATGCAATTTGCATTGGATCAATAGTGAATAGGTTCTTGGACAAGACCACAACGTCAGCCAGCATTCCCACCTTGATTTGCCCTTTGACATCTTCCTCGAAGGAGGCATATGCTCCGGCTCGGGTGTAGGCGAGTAGCGCCTTTCCAATTGAAATTTTCTGTTCTGGAATCCAGCCTCCTTCGGGGAACCCTTCTGGCGTACGCCTGTTCACCGCAACATGAATTCCACGGATTGGATTTACATCGATGCATGCTGGCCAGTCGCTGCTGAATACCAACTGCGCATTTTCTTTGAGCAAAGAATTCCAGGCGAATGAATAGGGCAGCCGACCCGTTCCAACTGCCTTTTCCCACACTCCCATAGTACCCGGGTCTGCATGAATTGGTTCCATGGAGGCCATCACGCCAAGTTTTGCAAAGCGCGGTAGGTCTTCCGGAGAAATTGTTTCGATGTGTTCAATCCGATTCCTTCGAGGCCGTTGGCCATTGATTGTTAAGGCATTTTCATAGGCGTTCAAGGCCTCCCGCACGGCCAGATCACCAATCGCGTGGGTGTAAAGACGAAAGCTATCCTTGTCAAGGGTCTCAACCAACTCCCGATACGTTACCAGCGGCATAGCAAAATTTCCCTTCTCATTAGGGGTATCGTCATAAGCCTGCAACATGGCTGCAGTATGTGATTCAATCACCCCGTCGAGCATAAATTTGATCGCGTCTGCTTTCAGCAGGGGGTTAGCTGAAAGTTTTCTTCGCATTACGCGGAAAGAATCTATTTGGGCCAATGAGGTGCGGCCTCTCACAGAAAGGGCAGCGGAGTATCTAACCGTGAGGTCCCTATTTTTTTGGAGATCGAGATAAAGCGACAACTCAGTAATTGCGCCATCCGCATTCTGCATACTCGTGATGCCGAGGCTGGCAGCCATCTTTAATCCGTTGCGCAACGCATCCAGTTTGGCCTCTCGCGAAGGAACTGGGACAAGGTCAGTCACCAGCGATTGCGCATCTTCCAGAAGTGCTCCAGTTGGAATCCCCTTTGCATCGAGAACAATTATTCCGAATCCTTTTGTCTTGGTCTGACTAGTGATGCCGGCGAGTTTCAGCGCCGTGGCATTGGCCCAGCCGCTATGGCCGTCATACGCCTCAAGAAAGATGGGACGGTCGGTGGGCATGCCAGGCATACTCTCCACAGTAGGTAACCCGGATGGAAACTGTGTGTACTGCCAACCTCTTCCGAGTATCCACTTGGCGTTCAGGTGAAGCCTTCCAAAGTCATGCACCGCTGCGACAATGTCTATGCCTGTCTTTGCCTTCGCCAAGTCAACTTCACCAAGTCCCTTTGATCCTTCCAGAAAATGAATGTGCGCATCATTGAATCCAGGAATGGCCAACTTTCCTTCCAGGTCAATCACACGCGTTGATGCGCCTGCCAGGGCCTGAATGTTTTTCGTAGTTCCAACCTGGATGATCTTGTTGTCTTGTATCGCTACCGCCTCAACAAAGGTGCTTTCGCCTTGAGCCGTCCAAATATAGCCGTTGACTAACACCAGGTCTGCCTGTTTCTGCTTGCACCCGCTAGTAAGAACTAGTGCAACTAAAACCGTAATGAACGAGTAGTGTAGGTCTCATGGTCTTGATTTCGTATGGAAAGTTATTCAAACAGTCCAAATATGGAATTGCGCCATCCTTTTTTTACGTAAGGTAATTGCCAAATGCCTATGGTAAAATGACAGGAAAACCGACAGCTTTTTTTATTATCTTTCCCTATAGAACATCCTCAATTGAAGCTTATGGCAACATACAAATTGCAAGTCAATGGAAAGAGCTATGAGGCTGATGTAGATTCCGATACGCCCATACTCTGGGTGCTGCGGGATCACCTCCGCCTGTTAGGTACCAAGTTTGGTTGCGGAATAGGACAGTGCGGAGCCTGCACGATCCATCTTAACGGCGTAGCCATTCGCTCGTGCAGCCTTCCGGTTTCAGCTGTCGGAAGCGCCAAACTAACGACCATTGAGGGCCTTTCAGAGGCTGGCAATCATCCAGTTCAGCAGGCTTGGCAGGAAGTTGACGTACCCCAATGCGGATATTGCCAGGCGGGGCAGATAATGACGGCCGCAGCG
>JANNAZ010000272.1:0-13024 GCA_031384895.1 Cyclobacteriaceae bacterium
CAAAGCCCAAAGCCAATGGACCCAAATATAGCCCACCACCAAGTCACAAATATGTTAGAAATCGCCATGACGATTAATGTGGGAGCGGGTAAATCGGCACCAAAACCCTCAAAAAGCTCTTTAAACGCAGGAATGACAAAAATCATGATGACGGCTGTGATGACAAAAGCCACCACAATAATGGAGATTGGATAAAATAAGGCGGATTTAATTTTGCCTTTAATCGCCATAATTTTTTCTTTGTAAGTGGCCAAGCGGTCTAACAAGGTATCTAAAATACCTGCTTGCTCACCCGCACCTACTAAGTTACAAAATAGCTGATCAAAATACAACGGATACTTGCGGAAAGACGCACTTAGGCTGCTGCCCGTTTCAACATCGGCTTTATAATGTCCTTCGCCTGAAGTTTCGCGTTGTACAAAAGATGATGGAAGACAACCTGGCCACACTTCAGACGTGGGAACAAAAGGGAGATTGGGAGGAAGTGGACAAATGCCTGGGCCAGCAGGAAGGCCTAAAGATGACAGAGCGGGATTTGGCAAGAATCCTGGGCATTGTTGTTGCACGATAGGAATCTGGGAACGTATTGGTTAGCTAAATTTGGAAGCGGAAAAGATGATGGACGAAAGCAAGTTGAACACAATAGAAGAAGCCATAGAGGCAATCAAGAATGGTGAACTTATCATTGTTGTGGATGATGAAGACCGTGAAAATGAAGGCGACTTTATCTGCGCTGCAGAGACGACAACACCTGAAATTGTAAATTTTATGGCTCGGGAGGGAAGGGGATTGATCTGTGTACCCCTCGTCGAAGATCGCTGTGAAGAGTTGGGGCTGGAACTAATGGTTGGAAAGAATACTGCAGTATATGAGACGCCGTTTACCGTCTCAGTTGACTTGATAGGCCACGGCTGCACGACAGGTATTTCTGCGCATGATCGCTTTAAGACAATCAAGGCCCTGGCCGATCCGGAGACAAAGCCGGAAGAGTTAGGCAGGCCTGGTCATATTTTTCCCTTGCGCGCCAAGCGCGAAGGAGTTCTGCGCCGGTCAGGCCATACGGAAGCGGCTATCGATTTTGCCCTGCTCGCGGGTTTCCGCCCTGCCGGGGTGTTGGTTGAAATCATGAATGAGGATGGCACAATGGCCCGCCTCCCGGAATTGCGGGTAGTAGCCAAACGGTTTGGTCTCAAGCTGGTGTCGATTAAGGACCTTATCGCCTATCGGCTAAAGACCGAATGCCAGGTGCGCCGGCGTGTTGATGTAGAGTTGCCCACCACCTATGGTGACTTTAAACTGGCGGCCTATGAGCAGATAGATACAGGGGAATTGCACCTTGCGCTGATGAAGGGCGAGTGGAAAAGGGATGAACCTGTTTTGGTGCGTGTTCACTCGTCCTGTGTCACGGGCGATATTTTTGGATCGTGCCGATGCGATTGTGGAACGCAGCTGCACGATGCCATGCGCATGGTTGACAAGGCTGGCGTTGGTGTAGTCTTGTACATGAAACAGGAAGGCCGCGGCATTGGTCTACTGAATAAGCTGAAAGCCTACAAGCTGCAAGAGGAAGGCTTGGACACAGTGGAGGCAAATCTGCAACTGGGCTTTGATATGGATAATCGGGATTACGGCATTGGAGCCCAAATTCTGAACGACCTGGGAATTACTAAACTTCGTCTGATTACTAATAATCCCAAGAAGCGGGTGGGCTTGATGGGATATGGGCTTGAGATTGTTGAAAATGTGGCTATCGAGACGATTCCCAATAAACACAACGAGAAGTATCTCACCACCAAACGGGACAAGCTGGGACACACCATTTTGAAGCAGTCATGAAATGGGTCGGGCTCATCGTGGTAATGTGCTTGGGATGGGAGGGGTCGGCGCAAAAGTTTCCATCCGAATTTTGGAATGATGGAAAGCTGGTGCTTGAGACTGGGGATACCCTCAAGGGTAGCGTGAAGTACGATTTGCAAAATGACGTGATTCAGTTTTCGGCAGGAGGGCGGTTGGATTCGTACACCGCGCGGAAGTTGACATTTTTTGAAATCTTTGATCAGACCACCAAACACTATAGGCAGTTTTATTCTATCCCCTATGCCACATCAGGTGGCTACAAGGCTCCTATTTTTTTCGAGTTGCTCACGGAAGGAAAAATGACCCTGCTTTGTCGGGAGAGCCTGGAATACCGTAATTACTCAAATTCCTTTAATAGTTATGGGGCATCCACGCGCCTGGTATTGGTATATCACTACTTCTTGTTGAATGAGAGTGGGACAACGGAACCTTTTGTTGGCAAGCGGGCCGACTTGATTCGCCTCATGGGGAACAAGGGGAGCCAGGTGGAAAAATACATCAAGTCCAACAAGCTGGATTTTACAGATAGGAATGAGTTCACACAAATAGTTCAATATTATAATTCGCTATAACATATGAGCAAACCGTTGATTTTGGTTACAAATGACGATGGCATTACTGCGCCTGGGATAGGACATCTGGTTGGGGTGATGCGGAATTTGGGTGAGGTGCTGGTTGTGGCACCAAATCGTCCGCAGTCTGGAATGGGTCATGCAATAACGGTTGGAGATACGCTGCGAATAAAAGAAACAAGAATCTTTGATGAAGTACGGGCTTTTGAATGTTCGGGTACACCGGCAGACTGTGTAAAAATGGCGCGACACTATGTTTTGAAAAATATGCGCCAGCCAGATGTGGTCGTAAGCGGAATCAATCATGGAAGCAATACATCAATTAGTGTATTGTATTCTGGGACCATGTCGGCGGCGATTGAGGCAGCCATTGAAGGAACGCCAGCAATAGGATTTTCACTCTGTGATTATAGCGCGGAAGCAGATTTCTCCCATGCCCTGGAGTACGTAAAGAAAATTACCCTGCAAGTGTTGCGAAAGGAGATGCCAAAAGGCGTAGCGCTGAATGTCAATTTTCCGCCAAAGCGCAACGAGCCGATCAAGGGAATTCGTATTTGCCGTCAAGCGAATGCGAAATGGGTAGAGGACTTTGATGAGCGCCTCGATCCGAATGGCAGGAAGTACTTTTGGATGACGGGCAACTTTGTCAATTTCGACAAGGGAGAGGATAACGATGAGTGGGCCATTGCCAACAACTATATTTCAGTTGTACCAAGCCAGTTTGACCTCACCGCGCACCACGCTATACCTTTACTGAATGAATGGGATATTCTGATGAGCTAGATTTTTTTAGTGCAGGAGTGAATCAATAAGGTAAATTCGGGCTGGTTCTTTACGATTTCGGGACTTGTATTACCATCAGCGCTAAGCGTGTTCGTATTAGAGCGGATCCACATCAAAGGCGAGTTTCACACTCCGGAACTTCTTGTCTTCACTGAGTTGATCAGCGATTGCCAGAAGCCCCTTCTTGATTTCACTCAACTTTCCTTGATTGCGTGGTATTTTAATCAGAATGGTATTTAGATATTCATTTCGTATCCTGGACACGGCAGGCTCTCCAGGCCCCAGTGTGTTAATGCCCGATATTTTCTCCCTAACGAGTCGAACCACTTGCAGGGCAGCCTGACTAACCAGGCCCTTGTCGGTATGTTTGAGTGTTATCTCGATCAATCTTGAAAAGGGAGGGTAGTGATGGAGCTCGCGATCGGCCAATTGCTCTTCGAGAAAATCCGTTACGCGGTGATCCACCACGTATGTAAACAGTGGATGTTGTGGATTCGATGTTTGAATAATAACTTTTCCCGCGCTGCCACGCCTTCCAGCTCTACCGCTTACTTGTACAATCAGTTGAAACGCTCGCTCATAAGACCGGAAGTCAGGGAAGTGCATCATGCGATCGGCATCAAACACTCCAACCAAACGAACCCGGTCAAAGTCCAATCCTTTGGTCACCATCTGCGTGCCTACAAGGATGTCGGTTTCCCCCTTCTCAAAGCTTCCCAAAATGGTTTCATACCCAGACTTTGTTCGCGTAGTGTCGAGGTCCATTCGGCTTATTCTCGCTTCTGGAAAATGAAGCCCGAGTTCTTCTTCAATTTTCTCAGTTCCATATCCCAGGGTGAGAATCCGTTTGGAGCTGCACGTAGGGCATTTGGTAGGTAATTCCTCACGGTAGCCGCAATAATGGCAAATCAACGCGTGCCGGTATTGATGATAGGTTAGACTGACGGCGCAATTGATACATTTTGGTACCCACGAACAGTCTTCACACTGCACCATGGGAGAGTGCCCACGGCGGTTTTGGAATAGGATTACCTGACTTTTTTGGTCAATCATATTCTTGATTTCCCGGAGAAGTGCCGAAGTGAATTCGCCTTTAATAGTCTTTGACTTGCGTTCCTGAGACACATTGGCAAATGCGATCTCAGGTAGCTGCGCTTCCCCAAAGCGATCGGGTAGTTGGATAAAACCGATCTTCGCTGTTTTTGCCTGAAAATAGGTTTCGCACGATGGCGTGGCGGTGCCCATGAGCACCTTTGCGTGATGCTGTTGCGCCAACATGCGAGCCACATCCCGCGCGAGATACCGTGGCGCAGGATCATGCTGCTTGTAGGAGGGATCATGTTCTTCGTCGGTAATGATCAGTCCCAGGTTATCAAAAGGAAGGAAGACCGCTGACCGAACGCCCACCACCAAACGGAACTTGCCGCTCAACACGCCGTTCCATACTTCTACCCGTTCATTATCAGAAAATTTGGAGTGATAGACGCCCATGGATGCACCAAAGACTTTTTTCAGTCGGTGGACAATTTGCGTGGTGAGCGCGATTTCCGGAAGGAGGTAGAGAACTTGCGTTCCGCCATCCAGTGCACGCCGAATGAGGTCGACATAAATCTCAGTTTTTCCGCTCCCAGTTACACCATAAAGCAGTGCCGCATCCTGCTTTTCAAAACTTTCGAGGATGCCGTTCCTGGCGACTTCCTGCGATTCACTGAGAAGTACAGGATGAGCTGCGTCCACCGGATCGGTACCGAAACGGGGGACAACCCGTTCGAACTCTTCCATGATTTTGTTCTTGACCAGTGTCTGAAGTGAAGATTCAGAAACTTCGACATCTAGCAAAAGTGATTTTGCAATTCCCGCTGCATTGAGTCCGGAATCCTGAAAAACTGGAATCACCTGCAGGTACTTGAGCAGGACGGCTTCCTGCTTGGATTTGGCGGCAAGGGTTTCGAATAATTTTTCAAGCTTACCCTTTTGAGTGTATTCTTGATGAAGACGGATGCGTTTCTCTGTCTTTGGTTTATACTTCTCCTTGACTTTTTCAAAAAGAATGATAGCCTCTTTGGAGGCCAAGGATTTAAGCAGACTGTAGATGGATTTTGCATCCAGGATGCGCGCTACTTCCGAATAGGGCAATGACTCGGTTTGCAAGTGATTGATAAGCATCCGCTCTTTCTCTGAAAAATCAAAATGAGATTCTTCGAGAATGAATGCGGGATGTAGTTGGACCATTGACTCACTGGAGAGTTTCAGCCCGGCTGGCAATGCAGCATTCAGCACCTCTCCAATGGAACACATATAGTAATCCGCCATCCATTCAAAAAGTTGAAATTGCTGCATTGTAATGCTTTCCGATTCATCGAGAATTTCGAGCAAATACTTTGCTTCGTAATCCGTAGGCGGCATGTTGTGAAGGTTGGCAATTACGCCAGTCAGGATCTTACGGGCTCCAAAGGGGGCGATGACGCGCTGACCAATTCGTATCTTCTCATTCCATGCGGCGGGCACACGGTAGGTAAATAGTTTTCGAATCGGCACGGGTATGATCAGTTCGACAAACATCGTTTGATCTCGCTGAATGTCTTGAGCCTGCCCCGGATGGATTGCAGCCGTCTTCACGATTGCGTTGGTAGGGGAGCGAGTATTTCCAGCGCCTCTGCGGCTGTGGAAACCGGCATACGGCAGGTCTTATCAACACATACATGGATTCTGTCTGTGGTCTCGCTAATCCGTTCCTTTGCCAGCGGAAGCATTGAACCCTGAAGTGACCCCATCATCAGGCTGAATGGCAGGTAAGCGGAGGCTAGGGTCGATCGCTGCGCCATAGCACTGGGACCGGCGATTACAATTTCGTAAAACGGAAAGGAAATCTCCATGGCGAGTATTCCCCAGTGTGACATATAGGTTGGCTCTTGGAGAATTAATTTCTTGAGTGAAGTGGCCATCTCAATAGCTTGCTGCTTCCACTCTTCCCTGTCAAGGAGTATGCCCAGGCGGTACAGGTTGCGGGCCATCACGGAATTAGGCGACGGCATAACATTGTCAAAGACTTCTTTCTTTCGCGCTACAAGTTTCTCGGCCGAAGCGCTTGAGAAAAAGAAGAACCCATCTGTTTCATCGCGGAATTGATCAACTACATACACACACTCGTGCTCCGCTTTTCGAATCCAGGCTTCGTCAAACGTGCACTCGTACAGGGAGAGGTATGCGCTGATGAGAAGGGCATAATCTTCAAGGAAGCCTTCGGTTGGACTTCGTCTGCCTTTGAAGGTACGGAAGCAACAAGGCCCATCCATTAAGTTTTTTTCCAGAAATTGAATGGCGTGCAACGCATCATCAAGAAAAGAAGGATCGCCGAACGTCTTATAGGCATCCGTAAATCCCTGGATCAGCATGGCATTCCACCCCGCTACAATCTTATCGTCCAGCCCGGGGTGAATTCTCTTGCTCCTGCGTTTCAGTAATTCAATTTTGGCGGCTTGCAACGCTCCTTCCTGATCGGAAGAAGACACAGCGGCATCGGTGCGGTAAAGAATGTTTTGTCCATGCTCCCAGTTGCCGGAAGGCGTTGTTTGATAGTACTGCTTGATCTCGTTGGCTTGGTCACCCAATGCGTCATCCAGCTCCTGTTCCGTCCAGGTGTAGAATTTTCCTTCTGATCCTTCCGAGTCGGCATCGAGCGCTGAATAGAATCCACCCTCAGGATGTTTCATTTCACGGCGTAGCCACGAAGCCGTCTCGTACACCACCTTCCGGAACAAGGGGTCAGGAGATACACGATACCCTTCTGCATAGAGGCTTAACAATTGGGCATTGTCATAAAGCATTTTCTCGAAGTGTGGAGCAAACCATTTACGGTCTACCGAATACCTGGAAAATCCTCCGCCCAGCTGATCATATATCCCTCCGGAGGCAAGTTGACGCAAGGTAACCAGGACCATATGGAGAGCCGACGGGTTGTGTGTTTGATGATGATAGCGAAGCAGCCATAACCAAATGGTCGGCATGACAAACTTAGGAGCCCGTTCAAGTCCTCCGTACGCGGTATCAAATTTGGATTCAAGTATTCCAAACGGTACATGGAAGTCGACTGGGTTGAACGGGCTACCCTCGGAGATAAACCGACTTACATCGCTTGTGTTGAGATGCTGAATGAGATCGTTGGCTGATTCATTTATCTCACTTCTACGCTCCTGAAATGCCCTTGAAAGTTGCACAATCAATTTACCCCAGTTCGTTGACGGGAAATAGGTGCCACCATAGAATGGCTTCTGATCCGGAGTGAGGAATACATTAAGAGGCCACCCTCCATTCAGCCCCATCGCCTGAACAGCATCCATATAAAGCTGATCGATGTCCGGCCGCTCCTCGCGGTCAACCTTGATGCAGACCATGTGTTCGTTCATCAGGGAGGCGATATCCGCATTCTCAAAACTCTCACGTTCCATCACGTGGCACCAATGGCACGAGGAGTAGCCAATGCTGACCAGGATCGGCTTATTTTCACTTACTGCTTTGGCAAGCGCTTCCGGGCCCCATTCATACCAGCCCACCGGATTGTAAGCATGCTGCAATAAGTAAGGACTTGTTGCGCGGGCCAGCCGATTTGGTATTTTGTTTTCCGAAGAGGGATGCATCAGCAAGAACTGGGTTGATGGCGGTATCTGAGTTTGAGTTCTTGGATTTCCCGATCTACATCAACAATGGATCGTAGCTCTTCAAGCTGTTGCAGAGCCTTGGCAAGAAACTGCTGGTGCGCAATACTTTCGGGGTGGAAAGGCCGGTGAGCAAGAGCCTGTTGAATCGTTTTCCACTCCTTAATAAATTCTTTTGTGGGGGCGCTAAAATAGGTTTCTGAAAATTTATTCCAGATATAATCCTCAGCCTTTTCTGTAGGGTGAATAAGATCATCTTTGTAGAAGCGGTAGTCACGAAGATCATCCAATAGAATTTCGTACGCTGGAAAGTAGGCAACTTGCCCCAACACCTGGGACAGTTGGTGGCACGCCAATCGAACGACAGCCTTGCTTACAGAGTTCAACTGCAGCGTGTCCTTAATGTGCCTTACCGGGCTAAGGGTAAGTACGATCTTAATGTTTGGATTGATCCGTAACAACCTTTCAAAAGTTTTTCTGAAAGAGGCCGTAATCTCCTCTGCGGATGCAAGTCGCTTTGAGAACATTGCCCCAGGCATGCGGTGGCAGTTGGCGACGGGCTCTCCGGTGTCGGTTCGTTCGTAGAGCCATGCTGTACCATAGGTAATGAGCAGCACTCGGCAGTTTTTGACCGCGACGTGTACTGCACTGATTCGGTCATGTATCTGGTGCTCGAGGTTCTCCTGGATTGTTGCAGACAGGGAGGAATGAAAGTCAAAATTATATGTACTTCCCTCATGGTTCAAGTAGGTATGGGGGGCGGGATACTCCTGCAAAATTGCATAGTCAAGAAGCTGGTGGATGGCCAATGGGTGATACACGGTACCGAAGGGATTGACGTCGGCTTGGAACTTATTGGAAAGAAACCGTTGGCCGATCGATTGCGCGAAGCAGGACCCCAGTGTGAGCACCCGATCGCCAACCTCAAGGCACCAGGGCGCCCCAGGAACAGTCAGTTCGGTTCGAAAATTCATGGGTTAAAGTTATGGTGATTTTATTCAGAACAATGGTGAGAAAAACTAATTTTACAAAACTCAATAAATCAATTTATGGTATTGGATGCCTCTGTTGAACGAATGCCGACCAAGATATTTGCTACGTCGGATGAAGCTTCAGTTTTTGTGGCTGGCGAAATTGCCACATTGATCAGGCAGCGGCAACGTGAAAAAAAGACGTGTGTGCTCGGGTTGGCCACGGGATCAACACCTACCCGCGTTTACGCGGAGCTGGTCAAGATGCATCGGAAGGGGCTTAGTTTTGCCAATGTGGTTACGTTTAACCTGGATGAGTATTACCCGATGGCACCCGACTCCCTCCAGAGCTATGTCCGCTTCATGCGTGAGCACCTCTTCGATCTCATCGACATTCCTGAAAAGAATATCAACATTCCCAATGGGACGCTCGGCAAAGATAAAGTGGCAGCATTTTGCAAGTCCTACGACAAGAAGATAGATGCCAGCGGCGGGATTGATATTCAGGTACTGGGAATCGGCCGCACTGGCCATATTGGATTCAATGAACCGGGGTCATCAGACCGGTCGGGTACACGAATGATTACGCTTGATCAAGTGACGCGAAATGATGCGGCTAGCGATTTCTTCGGAGAGGAAAATGTTCCTGGCAAGGCCCTCACCATGGGTGTGGGGACAATTCTAAAGGCAAAGCGCACTATTATGATGGCCTGGGGCGAAGGGAAAGCTCCTATTGTTCAGCGAGCCGTAGAGGGTCCGGTTACCGACCAGGTTCCATCGACTTACTTACAGAAGCACCCCAATGTGACCGTGGTGCTGGATGAGGCTGCTGCTTCCCACTTGACGAAAATGAAGACGCCGTGGTTGCTCGACCAATGTAGTTGGGATGATAACCTTATCCGTAAGGCAGTGGTCTGGCTTTGTCAGACCGTGAAGAAGCCCATTCTGAAGCTGACCAATCATGACTATATGGAGCATGGTATGGGGGATATTCTCAGCGAATATGCTTCCGCTTACCAGGTAAACATCAAAGTATTCAATGAGCTGCAACATACCATCACCGGATGGCCTGGTGGAAAGCCAAATGCCGATGATTCAAACCGACCCGAGCGCGCGTCGCCATTCCCTAAGCGCGTAGTGATTTTCAGTCCACACCCGGATGACGATGTGATTTCCATGGGGGGAACCTTTATTCGCCTGGTGGATCAAGGGCACAAGGTGCATGTGGCCTACCAGACTTCGGGCAACATTGCGGTGTTTGACGATGATGCAGTACGGTTGGCGGATTTTGTTCGGGATTTTAATAATGCGTTTGGACTGAAGAAATCAGACGGAGAAAAATTCTATAAAAAAATAGTTGCCTCTATTAAAAACAAGAAACCGGGTGAGGTGGATAGCCCGGAAGTCATGACGATTAAGGGCCTCATCCGTAGGGGAGAAGCTAAAGCGGGATGCCGTTATACGGGTATTCCGGATTCCCAAGCTCACTTTTTAGATATGCCGTTTTATGAAACGGGGAAGGTCAAGAAGAAGCCACTCGGGGAGCAGGATATCCAAATTATCGTAGACCTGTTGGAGACAGTTAAGCCGCACCAGATCTATGCAGCCGGAGACTTGTCGGATCCTCATGGGACGCATCGCGTGTGCCTTGCAGCCATTTTCAAAGCAATTGAGCGATTGAAGAAGAGATCGTGGATGAAGGGTTGTTACGTATGGCTGTATCGCGGTGCCTGGCAAGAGTGGGATATCGATCAGATTGAGATGGCTGTGCCGCTAAGCCCCGATGAATTGCTGCGGAAGCGCCGGGCCGTATTTAAACATCAGAGTCAAAAGGACAGCGCCCTCTTTCCGGGTACAGACCAGAGGGAATTCTGGGTTCGGGCCGAAGACCGCAATCACGCAACAGCTTCAGCGTACAATCAACTTGGGCTGGCAGAGTATGAAGCTATTGAGGCGTTCGTTCGTCATAAATTCTAGCCGCCTTCATGGCTCAACATCATTTTATTTCATGGAACGTTAACGGCATACGTGCCATTATCAAGAAGGGGTTTCTGGAAAGTGTCCAGGCGATGAATCCAGATGTCATCTGCCTTCAGGAAACGAAGGCCGCCGAAGACGAAGCCCGGGAGACTTTGCTTGCGATAAAGGGGTACCATATCTACGTTAATTCCTCAAAGGCTCGAAAAGGATATTCAGGAACTGCAATTCTTTCACGCGAAGAGCCAGTGAATGTTACCTATGATATCGGGTATGAAGAGTTTGATCAGGAAGGACGGGTGATCACCGCCGAATATGTAACTCATTTTATTGTAACTGTTTACACGCCCAATTCAGGTGATGGACTGGCGCGGTTAGATTTCCGGGAGCGGTGGGATCAGGAGTTTGTTGCCTATATCGCATGGCTTCGGAAGCGCAAGCCGGTAATTGTATGCGGTGACTTGAATGTTGCCCATCAAGCGATTGATCTTGCACACCCGAAAGAAAACTATAATAAGTCAGCGGGCTACACGCAACGCGAGATCGATGGATTCTCCCGCTTAGTTGAATCTGGTCTGGTTGATACCTTCCGGCACTTTTATCCAAACGAGACCAAGTACAGCTATTGGAACTACTTCACATTTGGCCGTGACAAGAATGTCGGCTGGCGCATCGACCACTTCCTGGTGGATACACGTATGATGCCTGCGGTAAAAGACGCCATGATCTACAATGAGCACCACGGGTCGGATCATTGTCCGGTGGGTGTTAAGGTTGATTTTTAGCAATGCAACAGGTTGGGGCCTATTCGTGATTCCCAGAAGTACTCAGGAAAACAGGATTGAGCCTGATTTGCCGTAACCCTAGTTTTACTTGATGAGCAAGACGCTAAGGCTTACCGACGATACAGTAATTGGCAAGATTCATTTTATCCGCGGACAGAAGGTGATGTTGGATAAGGACTTGGCACCCCTTTACAATGTCATGACCCGGAATTTGAATAAGGCAATTAGTCGAAACAAGATGCGATTCCCAACGGACTTCATGTTTCAGCTTACACCGAAGGAATACAAAAACTTGATGTTCCAATTTGGAACATCAAGTTGGGGAGGAACGAGGAAGATGCCCTTTGCATTTACGGAGCAGGGAATAGCCATGTTGTCGAGTGTGCTAAACAGTGAACGCGCCATACGGGTCAACATTCACATCATTAGGGTGTTCACGAGGCTCCGTCGATTCTTGATGGACCAGAAGGAAGCGCTTCTGAAGTTGGAGAAGCTGGAGCGAAAAGTGGGGAAGCACGACGATGAAATCAGAATCATTTTTGAGTACCTGAAAGAGATGTTTAGTCCATCAAAAGAACCGGTGCGGAAGATCGGATTCAAACAACGTGGGAGAGAGGCTAAAGTAAAAATGGGTACTAACGCACGCGCTCGATTTGCGCGCCCAGCTTGACCAGCCGGGCTTCAATATCTTGATAACCCCTGTCGATTTGCTCGGCGTTTGAAATCTCACTTTCACCGCTTGCCGAAAGTGCAGCGATCAACAAGGCGACTCCAGCACGGATGTCTGGTGATGACATCTTAATCCCTCGTAAAGGGTACTTCCGGTCAAGGCCAATAACGGTGGCCCGGTGGGGATCGCATAAGATGATCTGCGCGCCCATGTCTATCAGTTTGTCCACAAAGAACAACCGGCTTTCAAACATCTTTTGATGGATAAGAACCGTGCCTTTCGCCTGTGTGGCTATCACCAGGGCAACGCTGATTAAGTCTGGAGTGAAACCGGGCCAAGGCCCATCTGATACCGTCAGGATCGAACCGTCAATAAAGCTCTCAATTTCAATATGATCCTGGGCAGGGATGAAAATATCATCTCCCCGGAATTCCATCTTGATGCCGAGCCTTTTGAACGTTTCCGGAATAATCCCGAGCATATCGAGTCTGCAATTCTTGATCGTTATCTCTGATTGCGTCATGGCGGCAAGGCCGATGAAACTCCCAATCTCAATCATGTCTGGAAGGAGGGTATGCTCCGTACCTTTTAGCTTGGTTACCCCTTCGATGGTAATCAGGTTGGAGCCAATGCCACTGATCTTTGCGCCCATCCGGTTGAGCATGTGGCAGAGTTGCTGCAGGTACGGCTCACAGGCTGCGTAGTAGATCGTTGTTGTTCCCTTGGCAAGTACGGCTGCCATCACAATATTTGC